>JAMOPE010000352.1 GCA_027064785.1 Geobacteraceae bacterium | reverse complement strand
GATGAAAATTTTGATCAGGGGGTAAAAGTAAAAAAGGGTGAGGAAGAGCAGCGGGGCGGCGAGAAGCAGCTTGCGGCTGTTGAGTAATGTTGATGTTTTTTCTCGCTGCATGAATATACCGTTTATATTATGTGACTCTGGAATCAAGGTCGCGGGGTTGCGGCCCCGCTCGCCGCCATCCTCTTAATCTGGGGACATGTACTTGTTACGTGTCCCCAGATTAAGAGGATGGGAAAAGTAACACGACACTCTGGCTGCGTCACACGGGGAAGTATGTACCGCTAACGTAAAACCGCTTCTGTCCAGTCTTCCAGCCATTGCTGGCGGTTGGCTTCGATGGCTGCGGGGGTGACCTGTGCGGGTTCAGCGGCGACTTGGGCATGTTTGACAAAAACTTCCGGTAGTTTTGCCTGCCAGTTGGCCGGAAAAACGAACATCTGTAACGGGATGTCCTCCTGGAACGGGCGACTGAGGATGAAATCGACCAGTTTTTCAGCCAGCTGCTGTTTTTGTGTCCCTTTGAGAATCCCGACAAATTCGATCTGGCGGAATGCTGAGTGGTTGCCCAGAACGGCTGCGGTCGGGGATTCATCAAGGGGTTCTTTAGAGAAGAAAACCGTTGCTGCGGGGCTTGATGCATAGCTGACAACGATCGGACGATCCCCTTTGGATGCGGCGGTAAAGTTGCCGTAATAGGCATCGTTCCAGCCATTAGCGACCAGCACGTCGTTTTCTCTCAGCTGTTTCCAGAAATCGAGATACCCCTGCTCGCCGAAGCGTCCAATTGTCGCGAGAAGGAATGCCATCCCCGGTGATGACGTTGCCGGATTTTCAACCACCGTCAAGCCACGGTAGTCGGGCTTGATCAGATCGGCAAGATCGATCGGGGGTGTCAGGTTCTTATTTTTGAACCATGCTTTATCGATATTAAGACAGACATCACCGTAATCTGCCGGGAGCAGGCGATTGGTTTGATCCAGCCGCAGCTCGGCTGAGATGTTAGTGAGTTCAGGGGAGCTATAAGGGATAAAAATATCGGCTTTAAGAGCCCGGCTGAGAAAGGTGTTATCAACCCCGAAAAAGACATCAGCGAGTGGGTTGCTTTTTGACAGGATTGCCTGGATCAGGGCTGCTCCGGCATCACCGGTTTTTAAAAACCGGACTTTGACGTTATTTTTTTCTTCAAACTGGTGAAGCACATCCTTGCTGATATTGAAACTGTCATGAGTCATCAGGGTGATCGTCTCTTCGGCAATAACGATGTTGCTGAAGCTGCATAGAAGCAATCCTGTCACAACAAAAAGGGTCAATAATTTTTTCATGGTTTTGTCTCCCAAAAAAAGGCCGTTCACCAGAGGTCAACGGCCCGAAAATATGGTGTTTCCTCTGCCGGCATTATCCGGATCGAGTACGACGGTCAGATCCATCAAGATCTTTCTCAGCCCAGTTTATCCGAGCTCCCGTAACAAATACTGAATAACAATCTAAACGATACGCAACTGTGGTGCAACTGTGAAGCTGGTTCGTGATCAAAATAGCCCCACAGTGTTTTTTCTGCTATGCTGGGAGGAATGTTATTTTTAACCGAAAAATCACAATTGTAGAGAGATTTTATGTCAAGTTTTGGTCGAATGTTCAGAATCAGTACTTTTGGTGAGTCCCACTGCCGCAGTGTCGGTGTGGTTGTTGATGGTGTTCCGCCCAGGATGGCGTTGAGTGCCGATGATATTCAGGTCCAGCTCGATCGTCGCCGTCCGGGCGGTAACAAGCTGGGAACCGAGCGTAATGAAGCCGATCAGGTGCAGGTTCTGTCAGGGATTGAAAATGGACTGACCCTCGGAACGCCTATCGGTCTGATGGTGAATAACAAAGATCAGCGTCCCGGCGATTACGGCTCGATGAGTCAGGTTCCGCGCCCGTCACACGCCGATTACACCTATCAGATGAAATATGGCATTCACGCTTCAAGCGGCGGTGGCCGTTCGAGTGCCCGTGAAACAATCGGTCGGGTGGCTGCCGGAGCGATTGCCGAGAAATATTTACTGGAACAATACGGGATTGAAATTGTCGCCTGGGTTAGCTCGGTCGGCGATTATGATACTGACAATGTCGATATGGACACAATTTCGCGTGCTGAGGTCGATGCCAACGATATCCGTTGTCCCGATGTCGAAGCTGCTGAAAAGATGACGGCCGAGATTGTTGCTGCCCGGGCAGCCAAAGATTCGGTTGGTGGAGTGGTCAGTTGTGTCTGTCGTAATCTCCCTGCCGGGCTGGGTGAGCCGGTCTTTGATCGCCTTGAAGCAATGCTGGCTCATGCCATGTTGTCATTGCCGGCGACCAAAGGATTTGAGATCGGTTCCGGTTTTTCCGGGGCACGGATGCGTGGTTCAGTTCACAACGATCCGTTTGTCAAAAAAGGTGAGCGGTTAGGGACAACGACCAATTTCAGTGGTGGTGTCCAGGGTGGTATTTCCAATGGTGAGCCGGTCTACTTCCGGGTTGCATTCAAACCCCCGGCAACCATCGGTCAGGCACAAAAAACTGTCGATTTTGACGGTAACGATGTTGAATTAGCCGCCAAAGGTCGCCACGACCCCTGTGTTGTCCCCCGGGCGATCCCCATTGTTGAAACGATGACGGCATTGGTCCTGGCCGATCTGGTGATGCTCCAGAAAATGCGGGAATAAAGACGGTTTTTAACGGAGAGACGCTGAGAACGCTGAGTTCGGAGAAAAAGAATGGTTATGATTGCTCTCCGCCTCTCCGTTGAAGCTTTTGTCCCTGTTTTGAAAGAGAAAATAGATGATTATTGACTGGTATCCGGGTCACATGAAAAAAGCCCGGGCACAGATTATTGAAATATTGCCCAAAATTGATCTGGTGATTGAAGTTCTTGATGCCCGCCTTCCTGCCAGCAGTGCCAATCCGCTGTTGGAACGGCTACGCGGTGACAAGCCGTGTATCAAGGTGTTGAACAAGAACGATCTTGCCGATCCGACCGTGACCAAGAATTGGGTCAGTTTTTTTGAACAGCAACAGGAAGTTAAAGCAATCCCCTTGGATGCCAGAAACCGCCGGGATGGTGGGCTGATCCCGAAGTTGTGCCGTAAGATGCTTCCGGCACGATCCAAGAAAGGGAAACCACTGCGGGTTCTGGTGGTCGGGATTCCCAATGTTGGAAAATCGACGCTGATTAATACCATGGCGGGGAAAAAGATGGCGCGAGTCGGTGATAAGCCGGCAATTACCACCTGCCCCCAGCAGATTGATCTGCGCAACGGGATTCTCCTCTCCGATACACCGGGGCTCTTATGGCCGGTTCTTGATGATATGGCGGGTGCCTGTCGGTTGGCGACCAGCGGGGCGATTGGCGACAATGCCTACGATACCGTTGAAGTTGGATTGACCACCGCTCAATATCTGAAAGAACGCTACCCGGCGATGTTGCTGAAACGTTACAAGTTTCCCGAAATGCCCGAAACCCCGCTGCAGATTGTTGAAGAGATCGGTCGCCGACGTGGCTGCCTGATCAAGGGGGGCGATGTCGATCTGTATCGTGCTGCCGAATTATTATTACGTGAGCTCAGAGCCGGGAGTCTGGGAGCAATCTCGCTGGAACGTCCCAATGAAGCCCCGGGGGCTTTTGACCAGAAAGTAGAAACCGAATGAAATCAAAATCAAAAATTAAAGATATCTTTGTCAGTGAACTCTCCTTCGAAATTACCGAAGAGGAGATCCGCAAGCTTTTCTCCGTGTGTGGAACCGTCCGTTCCATCAACATGGTCACCGACCCTAAAAGCGGTCAGTTTAAAGGGGTCGCCTTCGTTTGTATGTCCAATGACGCCGAAACCAAAGACGCCATCAATATGCTTGATGGAACCCGGCTGCTCGATCGTTGTATCAGTGTCTCGGCAGCAAAGACCAAAGAGGAAATGGCAGCGATTGCACCGGTTGTCGAACTTCCGGAAAAAAGAACCCGGCGGAAGCGGGTCCCTAAAGGGCGGAAAAAGGTGAGATAGGACAATTGAGTGAGTGGCGGGAAGTGAAATGTTTCCGGATTGTTGACGGTGGGTATGGCGTCCTCGGACCTTTCCAGTGTTCGTGCCAGAAGGTGGTAGTGGTTTGACATCAAGCAATAGGCAGTCACTTTCAGATTCCACATTTCTACAGTGTCTTTCAACACGTCAAGAAACAAATGATATTCTGTCTCATCCAGAAAAACGTCCTTTCGCTGTCGACCACGATTCATCACATGGTACCAAGCTCCGGGATGTACATTATTAGTTTTTTTGTTATAATTAGCACTATCTAGGTTGTCTCTATGTAAAAATATTGTCGGTGGTAGATTATGGAAGAAATAAAATTTATTGATTTGTTTGCAGGAATTGGTGGTTTTCATCTGGCTGCAACGGCGTGTGGTGGAAAATGTGTGTTTGCCAGTGAAATTGACTTAGAAGCGGCCAAAGCTTATGAAGCAAATTATGACATAAAACCACATGGTGATATTACAAAAGTTGACATCAACGAAATACCAACGCATGATTTGCTTTGTGCCGGCTTTCCTTGTCAGCCATTTAGCATTATTGGCAACAAGAATGGATTTGATGACATGCGGGGTACTCTTTTTTTTGAGATTGCAAAAATACTTAAAGTTAAAAAACCACCAATGATTGTGCTTGAAAATGTTAAACAGTTGGCGACACATGATAGTAAGAGAACGCTAACGAAAATTATAGAAACGTTAAATAGCTTGGGCTACAAAACAGTTTGGAAGATTCTTAATGCTCTCGATTATGGGTTGCCGCAAAAGAGAGAGAGAATATTGATTGTTGGTTTTCTTGACCATGATGTTGAGTTTTCCTGGCCTAAGAAAAAGCAAACATATAAACCCCTTTCTGAAATCTTAGAGGATAATGTAGATGACAAGCACTATGCAAGTGCCAGAATTTACAAAAAAAGGCAGGAAAAACATACTAGTAAATATTCCCCTGGAATTTGGCATGAGAATAAAAGTGGTAATATTTCGAGCTACCCATTTTCTTGTGCACTAAGAGCTGGAGCATCATATAATTATTTATTGGTAGATGGAGAAAGAAGGTTAACACCACGAGAAATGTTGAGGCTCCAAGGATTTCCAAATGGATTCAAAATAGTTTGTTCAGATTCACAAACTAGAAAACAAGCTGGGAACGCAGTTCCTGTGCCAATGGTTAAGGCGGTAATAAAAGAGGTTATTCATGCGTCCACCGAAACTGCGCGACAGAAAAAACAGAAGAAATACAGAACTGTATCCGATAGGGGATTTTCCGCAGAAAGTAATCTACGAGATAAGTCGTTGGCTTATATATAGCTTTGCTATAGGGAAAACAAATATTAGCGGTGAGGACTGGGGTGATATTTTTGCGAAAGCTATCGATGGAATTCATCTCTCGAGCCCTGTTGGTTTAGCTGATGTGGTGGTTGATGGGCAGTCTTGGTCAGTTAAAAGTGTACAAAATAATAATCCGCATTTGTGTACTGAATTGAGGGTTATTTCTGGAAGAAATTCACCTAATTATTCATATGGAATTCAAAACCCACATAAAGATATACAGAAAACTGGAAAAGCAGTGATAAATATATGGAATGAGAGGGTCAATATTGCGTTAGATCAGTTTGATTTTTTGCGTACAACAATTTTAGTTAGAAATATAAACACGTTGGAATTTACGCTTTTTGAGGAGGAAACTCATAAATATGTTGCAAATGAATATGAGTGGAAAGTCAATAGCCATGGTAACTTTGAGGGTTTTAACAAAACAACGAATAAGCATAAGTTTACATGGCAGCCTCATGGGTCGCAATTTACCATAAAATATGCAGTTCCATCCTCATCTGTACGTTTTCAAATAAAACGCCCCACCATTTTAGATTTTGAGCAAACAATGGAGCAAATCGGTTTTGATGATACATGGGTAAGTATCAAAAGCTAATGGTTGTTGTACACACAGGTTATGACTACGAAGACATCATTCATTAATTTGGTCTACCAACCTCCAATTTTTCCGCCATCCAATTTGACAAGTTTTGCCAGTCTCGCTATGGTATAGCCGCAAGGTGGCATCCTGCCAGGATGTTCCGACCTCGTCCCGCAAGAAAATCATCATGAGAGTACGACCCCGTGTGGTGCTCGAAGATTTTCTTTCCGATCAGAGTTACACTTGGTTTTGTTGTTCTTGCAGAATCAGGTCGTGGGTGCTCTGTCCTATTAAAAAATAAAAGTTTTCTATTTATGTGGGTTTTGTTGTAGGCGGAGCCCTGTCCAGCTTTTTGTACTGCTGTATTTGAAGTGAATCATTTGAAAATCAAGGAGAGTCACGTTGAGTGTTCAAGCGAAAATCGAAATCAGGAATCTGTATAAGATTTTCGGCCCCCATCCCCAAAAAGCCATGAGCTTGCTCCAGCAGGGTCAGACCAAAGAAGAAATTTTTGAGAAAACCGAAACCACCATCGGGGTTCAGGACGCCAGTTTTAAAATCTATACGGGCGAAATTTTTGTCATCATGGGGTTATCCGGATCGGGTAAGTCGACCATGGTGCGGATGATCAACCGTTTAATCGAACCGACATCCGGGCAGGTCTTGATTGATGGCGAAGAGATCACGACGATGTCCGATGATCAATTGGTCAAGCTGCGACGCAGTAAGCTGAGTATGGTGTTTCAATCTTTTGCTTTGATGCCCCACATGAACGTTTTGCAGAATGCGGCGTTTGGGTTGGAAATGGATGGTGTTGACCTCCAGACCCGGGAAGCACGGGCCCTTGAAGCTTTGGAACAGGTTGGCCTGGGTGCCTGGGCTGAGAGTATGCCGAATGAACTTTCAGGGGGGATGCAGCAGCGTGTCGGGTTGGCTCGCGGGTTGGCTGTTGATCCCGATATTTTGTTGATGGACGAAGCTTTTTCGGCTCTCGATCCGTTGATTCGAACCGAAATGCAGGACGAACTGCTCAAACTTCAGTCAAAAGCGAGACGGACAATCGTTTTTATCTCGCACGATCTTGATGAAGCGATGCGTATCGGTGATCGGATTGCCATTATGGAAGGGGGTCGCGTGGTGCAGATTGGCAGCCCCGAAGAGATTCTCCAGAACCCGGCGGATGATTATGTCCGTGCCTTTTTCCGCGGGGTTGATCCCACCAACATCCTGAGTGCCGGTGATATCGCGACAAATATCCACGTCACCATTCCGATTACTGATGGCAAGAATCCGCGCGCCGGATTGCAGCGGCTGATCAAGGATGATCGCGAGTACGCTTATGTGATCGATAGTACCAAGGTTTTCAAGGGGATTGTTTCGATTGATTCTTTGCGCGAAATGCTTGATGACGATGCGCTTCCAAATCTGATTCACAATGCTTATCTGAATGATGTCGTGGTTGCTCACAAAGATGATTCTTTACAGGATATTCTGCCCAAGGTCGCTGGACGCCCATGGCCGTTACCGATCCTTGATGAGGATCATCGGTATCTCGGGGCGGTCTCCAAGAACCTGTTTTTGCGAACCCTGCACCGCAACTAATCTCAAGACATTTACGGAGTAAGGTCCATGATGCATCTATTTAATTTTGACGAACAACTTATCCCGCTTGATGAATGGGTTCAGACTTTTGTCGATTGGCTGGTTCAGAATTACCGGGAAATTTTTCAGATTATCAAGGTTCCGATTGAACTGAGCCTCAACGGTTTGGAGTGGTTTTTTACCGTTCTCCCCCCATGGCTGGTTATTCTGCTGTTTGCCGCCGGTGCCTGGCGTTATGCCGGAAAACGGGTCACCATTTTCACTATACTGACGTTTATCCTGATCGGTTATCTCGGCCTCTGGGAAGATACAATGATCACTTTGGCGATGGTTGTCAGTTCGGTCTTTTTCTGTGCTTTGGTCGGGATTCCGCTGGGGGTTCTCGCCGGTCGCAGCGATCGCTTTGAAGTTTTTCTGCGTCCCTGCCTTGATGCGATGCAGACAACCCCGGCTTTTGTTTATCTTGTCCCGGTTGTCATGCTGTTTAGTATCGGGACTGTCTCCGGTATCCTTGCAACCATCGTTTTTGCTCTTCCTCCGATTATTCGACTGACCAGCCTGGGAATTCGTCAAGTCCATCCGGAATTGGTGGAAGCGGCACTGGCTTTCGGGGCGACCCGCTGGCAGGTTCTGCGCAAGGTTCAGTTTCCCCTAGCAATGCCGTCGATTATGGCCGGGCTCAACCAGACGTTGATGATGGCCCTGTCGATGGTTGTCATCGCGGCACTCATCGGTGCCGGTGGACTGGGAAATCCGG
>JAMOPE010000351.1 GCA_027064785.1 Geobacteraceae bacterium | reverse complement strand
AAATGGTCAGTTCACGGCGCCCTGTGGAAACAAAAACAGCATCAACGACAGCAGCACGATGCTTGATACGGGTGACATTATCGGGAACAAAGAGCGGGTCATTGTTGCAATGTGCAAGCACAACATGAGGATATCTTTGCTTGATCGTTTTCAATGTTTCATTGGTAATAATATCACAATGACCGGCAACAATCAGATCGGGGTCAAAGGCAGCGACAGTTTCGAGTAAACGTTGATTAGCTTTCCCTTTACCTAAATCACGGATACCAAATGGTGCCTCAAATGCAGCGACATCCCGGTCACTGAAACCTTGGACAAAATGATCATTTTTGATCAGTCCATGGGTCAATTTTTGTGCCCAGCTGACGCGGGTTTGTCCATAACGGCGCAGCTGTTGGTAAGCGATATGTAACACTCTCATAATAAAGCCATTAATTGTCTATTTCACGCAGGAGGAATGAAAAGTTGCCTCAAAGAGAAAATCATAACCCAGAATACTTGATTAATGCTAACAACTTTCAAACTCCGGGCTCATTATTGATCATCGCAAGACTCAGTTTTTATAGGTAGAACTATGGCCCCAACACTTTCATATAAGCATTCCATTCAGATTGACACATCTTATCGATAGTATAATTTTCTACAACCCATTGTCGTCCTGAAGCACCAATGCTGGCTAAATCGACATCGTCCGACAGTGCATAGCGTAATTTACTCGCCAGAGCAACAACATCTCCATTGGCAAATAACCAACCCGTCTCACCATCCTTCACGGTTTCGAGTGAACCACCATGTGACGAAGCAATAATAGGCTTTGCCATTGCCTGCGCTTCAACGGCAACGCGTCCAAAAGCCTCAGGTTCAGTTGAAGCAGAGACAACAATATCTGATATCGCATAATAAGGAACAATATCTCTCTGATCACCAATAAACTTGATGCGATCTCCAATTCCCAGTTTTTTAGCTGTTGCTTTTAATTCATCATCATATGCAGTTTTTTTACCTGCACCACCAACCAGCAACGCCTGCCAAGAAAGCTCCTTGATCTGGGCCAGAGCCTCAAGAAAGAGGGGTTGCCCCTTCCAACGAGTGAGCCGCCCAGGCAGTGAAATTATTTTATCCTCGGCAGCGAGATTCAGACGCTGTTTCAATTCATCTCTCAGCTCTGTGTCGATCAGATCAGGATTAAACATAACAGGATTGAAACCGCGTGGAGCAATATCGATCTGTTCTTCTTTGACCGCATAGTTTTCAATGAGATGGTTCTTGATAAAATCGCTGATGGCAATAACCCGCTCACCACGAACCATGACACTATTATAAAGCTTTTTGATTCGGTTTTGAATCCGGTGAGTCCCATGAAATGTCGTCACCATTTTCACCCCAGACAACTTACATGCAAGCAATGCTGCCCAAGCTGGAGCGCGGGAACGGGCATGAACCAAGTCAATATTTTCGTTAGAGATTATCTTGTGTAACTGCCAAGCGGAATAAATAATTTTAAATGGATTGCGTTGCGCTAATGGTAGAGTAAAGTGCGTCGACCCATCAGACTCCAAACCGGCAACTAGTTGTCCCCCCTGTGAAGCGACATAACTTCTGCTCCCCTGTGAAACTATGAACCTAGCCATTTCAACCGTTCCACGCTCGACCCCACCCTGGTGAAGTGCTGCTGTCACCTGCAAGATTTTCATAATGATGACAGTCTCAGATATTTCAAATTTTGCTGTTTTAAAACATCGTTTAGCGATATTTTCTTATTCTTCGCACTAACCGATCCATCGAAAATTGCCAGACAACCCTGTTGAACCAAAATCCGGATTAATTGATTAATTTTCCCAGCGATAAGCTGCCTTTCAGTCATGGGCAACACCTCAACACAACTTTTCCCAAAACTGACGGCCTCACTAATCATTGAACTTGAGTCTGCGGTTAAAAATACATAGTCACTGTGCTGCAAAAAATCAGCAATCGGGTTGATTGTCTCCTGAGAATAATAAACAGCCCGGTCATATTGGAACTGCCGCAACATCACTTCTACCTCGGGAGATGTCCTCCGTGACGTTGTTAACCAAACACTGTGATCAGGAAATAGAGAAAAGATGTTATTCAGCTGACTTTTTAGCAGCTCAACATCCATCCGCGCATGGTGACTATCACCGCCAATAATCAAAGATATATACTTCTCACCTGGCTGCGGGGTGACAAGTCCCTGCGGTTCAACGTAAGTTAAATTTATTGGGATAGTAATGATATTACTCTGCACTGGCGGATTATCGTGCTGCTGGGCAACAATCAAATCAAAATCGAGTGGATATCCATTCGGCAACATAATCGCGACCGATTTACACTGAAGTTGTCTTGCCAGCGTTCGATTCGCATAATAAGTTCCCGACCCGGCAGACACGACTGCAGCATAGCAACCTGAGTTGATCTCAGAGGCAAACAAAGCTGAAATATAGATATGTGCCTGGGAAAAAAGGTATGATAGAGCCTTTCCTCCCCGCCATTTAAACGCCACAGGACTGATATCGTAGTCGAGATCAAGATGGCGGGCGAAAGCGATTGACTGGTTGACATGCCCCGGTTTTCCATCTGACAAAATCAACAATCTTTCACTCTTTGGTTTAGGACTGTTAGCAGGATTCGGCTTCATCAATCAGCATAACCGGGATATCGTCCCGAACAGGAAAGTGTAATTTGCATGCGGTACAAACGATAACATTGCTCTCCTCATCAAGAGAGACTGGTCCTTTACACTTTGGACAGGCAAGAAGGTCAAGCAAATCAGAACGGATAGGCATTAATGACTCCATATTCGCTGAACAATTTTATCAAACAGCTCGGATGATTTTTCTATCTGAATATCAACAGGAACCTGATAGCAGGGTAATTCAAACATATCAGCAGCCAATTTGACACCATCTTTTTCAGTCGTAATCAAAGCATCAGTTCCTTTTGCGAACGCACTCAATGTCGCGACAAGAGCCTTATCATATTTAGCATGATCAGCAAAAGGAAGGATTTTATTTAAAGAAAGACCTTTGGATTCAAGAGAATCAAAAAAGGTGTCGGGGCTGGCAATTCCGGAAAAAGCACAGAGTTTAAGGGGGGTCAACTCTGCAAGGGGGATTATTTCACCAGCGAGGCTCACAGCAACATCGCTTAATTGATGGTCGCTTTGATAAATTATTTTTCCCTGAAACTGGACTTTTTCAGGATGTTTCGAACGTGTCATCAGTAAATAATCGGCTCGCTTCAAAGCTTGGGGAAATTCACGAAGGTTCCCTGCAGGCAAAGGCCAACCGTTTCCCAATGGTCGTTTGGCATCAAGAAGAACCACATCGATATCACGTTTGACCGCCCGATGTTGAAAGCCATCATCGAGAACAATCACATCCACTTCGCCGCGCTCTTCGAGAAACTGGATCCCGTCTCTGCGTTTTTTGGCGACGACAACCAAACATCGGGGATTTCTTTTGGCCAGCAAATATGGCTCATCACCGCAAAGTTTCGCCGTCATCAACAAGTTCTGTCCGTCAGACACCACGCCAACTTTACCAGAGAATTCCCCCGCATAGCCGCGACTAACAACAGCGGGGTGCTTCCCTAAGTCTTGAAATTGCTTCACCAGCCAATCAACAACCGGAGTCTTTCCGGTTCCACCGACGGTGATATTACCGACAGAAACAATTGGCAGCGAAGATCGATACGATGACAGTATCCCAAGATCATAAAAAACATTTCTAATTCTGTTAGTTACGCCATAAAGGAGAGAGGGTGGAATTAAAAAAACAAAAAGTGCTTTTTCCCACCATCTTAATGCGGCACCTGAGACCAAACGCTGATGAACAACAGTCAATCTATTCATTTGATCGCTTTGTAGACGTGCCGCATTGTCCGTTCCGTCGTCCCGGCGTTTTCAGCAATGAGGGCACTCCCCGCCTCCCCCATGGCACGACAGCGAACAGGATCGTTCAGCATCACAACACTCTTACGCACCAGATCGTATTGATTTTCCACCATCACTCCGGCCCCGGAGCGAATCAATTTTTTTGAAATTTCCTTAAAATTATGGATGTGGGGACCGAACAGGACAGGTTTGCCAAGCAGGGCTGCCTCAAGCAAATTATGACCACCAACAGGGGCAAGGCTACCACCGACAAAAACCAGATCGGCAATGCCATATAAATCCAAAACTTCACCCAAAGTATCTACCAGCAATACCTCTCCTGTCGAGAGTAAAGCATCATCTTCAGCAAGTGTGCTGCGCAAACGGTAGCGGATGGCGGCGTCTTTGAGCAATGACTGGACTTCCTTTTTCCGCTCAGGGTGCCGCGGGATGAGTACCAGAATTAATTCGCGCTCAAGCTGCTGAGCGATTTGCTGATATGCTTCAATCAATATTTTTTCTTCTTTTTCGTGGGTACTCCCTGCAACCAGAATGGCGACGTCTTCAGGCAAGCAATACATCTTTTTTTTCGCTGCAACATCTGTGTCTGTCAAAGAGATCAGTTCGTGATCAAACTTAAGGTTCCCAGTGTTTTCTACCCGTTCACACGCCGCGCCCAGAGTAATAATCCGCTCAGCATCGGTCTGCGATTGCATGCAGAATGAAGAAAAACGCTCTAGGATTGGACGCAGCAGAAAGCGAAAAGATTTATAGCGTGGAAACGAGCGATCAGAGATACGACCGTTGACCAACATCAGGGGAACGTTAAGTTCTGCCGCGTATTTGGTAAAATTGGGCCAGATCTCAGTTTCAACAATGATAATCAACTCCGGATTAACTGCAGCGATAGCTTTATGAACGGCCCAAGGGAAATCGTAAGGAAAAAAAATACACAGATCAATGTCTCTGTTTTCCAGTGCAGTTGCATGACCGGTTTCTGTCACATTACTCAGGAGCACATGATAGTCGGGATATTTTTCGTGAATTTTCTTGATTAACGGCATCGCGGCACGTGTTTCACCGACAGAAACGGCATGAATCCAGATTAGCTTCTTCTCTCGAAATCGTGCTAACTGCTCGGGAGAATACATCCCTAAGCGTTCCCTGATCCCGCGCCGACTTTTACCATAGCGTAAGCCGCGCAACAGATAATAGGGCACCAGAAAAATAACAGAAAGGAGCAGAAGAAGATTATACAGCAGATACACCATACGGCTCCAAACGAGTTTCAGCCTGCCGTTGATTATTTATCATGGCGATATTCAAGCGTTCGCGAAAACCATCGATCCCCTCATCTTTATCGAAGTAGATTGGCTCTCCAAAAGAATAGACGCCGCGACAAAAAGGGTATGGCAACAAAAAGCGATCCCACGATTGAAAACGATGGCCACGGCTGCAAACAAAAGCCATGGGGATAACCGGTCGGCCACTCAGTCTGGCCAGTTGAATAATACCATCTTTCAATTCATGCCGTGGCCCACGTGGCCCATCGGGCGTCAGCACAATGTCGACAGATTCCCTGCTCAACTCCAGCATTTCCTTGAAAGCTGCCCGACCGCCACGGGAAGATGAGCCCCGCACTGCCTCATGGTTAAAGAATTTCATCGTTCGAGCGAGAAGTTCCCCATCCTTGGAAGCACTGATCAAAAGCTTGGCCCCTTTTCTGGGGTAACCAAAGACAATTAAAAACAATTGGTCATGCCAGAACGAGAGGAGAACCTGCTCCCCCCGCGACCAGACGTTATGCAGGTTTTCGGCACCGACGGTTTCTGTTTTTACCAAAAAGTGGATCAAACGCATGATCGATGACGCGACAATCGGGACAGTCGTCAAAAGGATACGATCACCAAGTTTCACGAAGTCTGATCTCCAAACTGGGCATCGTAGAGGCGCTTATACGCCCCCCCATGACTGAGTAATCCCTGATGTGTTCCCGATTCAACGACAACCCCCTGATCCAATACCAGAATCTGGTCAGCATGCATAACTGTCGATAATCTGTGCGCAATGACAAAGGTTGTCCGGTTTTGCATCAGATTGCTCAATGCCTGCTGCACCATTGCTTCACTCTCGGTATCGAGCGCGCTGGTCGCTTCATCGAGCATTAAAATTGGCGCGTCACGTAAAATAGCCCGGGCGATACATATGCGCTGACGCTGCCCGCCTGACAACCGAACTCCACGATCACCAATCTGGGTTTCATAACCTTCTGGCATCTGCTCGATAAACTCATCTGCATAAGCTTGAATCGCCGCGCCTTTCACCTGCGACATATCGGCATCGGGTCGACCATAACGGATATTATTAGCAATCGTGTCATTAAACAAAAATGTTTCCTGATCCACCAGCGCAAGATTCTCATGCAGGCTCACTCTAGTCAAATCGCGAATATCGTGGTTATCGATGAGGATTTGTCCTTCTTGTGGATCATAGAAGCGGTTCAGCAGGCTGATCAATGTACTCTTTCCAGCCCCCGACGCCCCGACCAATGCGACCACCTCACCAGGATTTGCTTCAACTGAAAAATCGCGCAAAACCGGTTCATCTTCGTAGGCAAATTTAACGTTTTTAAAAACAACATACCCTTGACTCCGCTGGAGATCAATTGCATTGGGAGAATCAACTATTTCAGGTTGACTGTCAAGGATTTCAAAAACACGTTCTGCGGCACCAAGTGCTTTCTGAATCGTATTATTAACCTTTGTTAAGCGTTTTAGGGGGGCATACATCAACAAAACTGCTGTCAAGATCGAAAAAAGTTCCCCTTTAGTCAATTCACCGGCAATGACACGATCCAAGCCGTACCATAAAACTGTGGCGACACCAATAGATGTCATTATTTCCATAACCGGAGCTGTTGCGGCAGAATATCTAAAAGTTTTCCGAATTAAATTAAAAAAATTTCTATTTTCCTTTATAAATTTCTCTTCTTCCTGTTCTTCAGTAGCAAAAGTTTTGATCACTTTTATTCCCGAAAAATTTTGCTCAAGAACCCCAGTAACAGTTCCCATCGCGCTTTGTCCTCTTCGAGAAAATTTCTTGATTTTCTTACCAATTGCCGCAGCAGGCCAAGCAGCAGCAGGTATAGCAACAAACGCCATAAGTGCCATTCGCCAGTCAGCGTAAAAAGCGTATCCCGTCAAAGCAATCATGGTGACACTTTCACGCAACAACGTAACAAGAACATCAGCAAGAGCAGACTGCATAACATTAATATCATTAAGGATTTTAGACATCAGTGCCCCAGAAGAGCGTTCCCCGAAATAGCGCAGTGATAATCTTATTGAATGCCCGAACACCTCGTTACGAATATCTTGAATACCCAGCTGTCCAGCAGTACGGATATAGTATGATTGTATGTAACGGGAAAAGCCTTTGAGAACAGCAAGACCGACAACCAGAAAGGGAATTATTTTAACCATGTCCATATTTCCGGCAACAATAAGATCATCGACAAAAGGCTTAACCAAATAGGCAATAACTGCATCAGAGCCAGCAACCCCCAGCGAAGCAATCATTGATATAGCAATAATCAATTTGTACGGCATCGCATACGCAATCAGCCGTAAATAAGTATTTTTCTGTTGTTTATTAAGTAACACAATAAACCTTTTAAATTTAGAAGATCATTCTTGCAACAATATCTGCAACACGGGGAGAACATCCGGGATCACCAAGCATTTTTTTGACGTTTCGAAGCTCCTGTTTCATATTTTTGCGGTAAGTGCTGTCGTTGAGTAGACGTAAGATTTCGCAGCTCATAGAAGCAGGGTTAGCTGCCTCCTGAATAAACTCTTTAACAATCCCCCGCCCAGCAACTATATTTGGTAACCCGGCAAACTCAATTTTTATGAGACGCCTTCCAACAGCATAGCTTAAGGGAGCAACTTTATAAAGAATAGCCATCGGCGTTCCAACCAGTGCTATCTGAAGAGTTACCGTTCCAGAAACAGTTAAAATAGCATCACATGCAGCTGCAACCTCGTAAATATTTTCGTCAACAAAGCTGACTGACAAACCACGCCCAGCAAAGGCTGCTTCAAGAACCTTGCGAGATAAAGACGGGGCAATAGGAACCACAAAGTTCAAATGGGGGTGCTCTTTCTGCAACAACACTGCCGTTTCAATTAACGACTCAAGTATATGATCAATCTCACTGTTGCGACTACCGGGGAAAATACCGACAACTTGAGCATCCTCTGCAATCTTCAGTTTACCCCTAAGGGTTCCCTGGGGTTTATTCTCAGCAAATTCATCGAGTAAAGGATGACCGACGTAATCAGCTTTCACTCCCAGAGATTCATAGATCGGCGGTTCAAATGGAAAAATCAGGGCCAGGCGGTCAACCCGTTCAGCAATCGTTTTTGCTCTGCCACTTCGCCATGCCCAAACTTTGGG
>JAMOPE010000350.1 GCA_027064785.1 Geobacteraceae bacterium | reverse complement strand
GATGATGCGTGACAGCGCCGCGATTTTGCGCGGACTTCAGGCGATGATGACGGCGACGGGTGCGACCAGGGGAATTGTCGGGATTAAAAAGAAGAACCGTCAGGCGATAGAGGCATTTTCTCAGACACTCGCCGGGACGGGGATTGAACTCCTTGAGTTGGGGGATTTCTACCCTGCAGGTGATGAATACGAATTAGTCCAGATGGCAACCGGTCGGCTGATCCCGCCTGGGGGAATCCCCCTCGATGTCGGCTGTGTGGTGTGCAATGTCGAAACGCTGTTCAATATCAGTGCTGCTCTGGATGACCAACCCGTGACCCATAAAAATGTCAGCGTAACCGGGCTGGTGAAGGAGCCGAAATCTTTTCTGGTGCCTATCGGGACCACTTATCGTGAATTGCTCGATTTTGCTGCTGGAACGACGACAGACGATTTTGTCTTACTGGTCAGCGGTATTCTGATGGGAGGAATCAGTACTGACCTCGATGATGTGGTGACAAAGACCTGTGCCGGCCTGATTGTCCTGCCGAGCGATCACTATCTGGTAAAACGGAAAACCCGCTCCACGACTCAGATGAACCGGATTGGCAAGTCGGCGTGTGACCAGTGCTCCATGTGTACCGAGGCGTGTCCGCGTTATCTCCTTGGTTACGATGTCCAACCCCACAAGGTGATGAGGTCTCTCGGATTTACCACCAGTGGTGAAGGGTTCTGGAATAATTTCGCGACCTATTGTTGTTCCTGCGGGCTGTGTACCCTCTATTCATGTCCCGAAGGGCTTTATCCACGTGAGGCGTGTGATCAGGCGAAAGTGACGATGCGCGAAACGGGTCAGAGCTATCAGCAGAGCAAACCACCGCAAATTCACGCGATGAAAGAGTATCGCCGGGTCCCGACAAAGGCATTGCTACGGCGGTTGCGGATTGCAAAGTATGAAGTCCCAACGCCATTTGTCACTGCCGTTCCTGCTCCAGTTGAGGTGCGGATTCCACTACAACAGCACATCGGTGCTCCGGCTCAACCGGTTGTCTCTGTTGGAACAGTGGTCGCACTTGGTGACCTGTTGGCAGACGTCCCCGGCGGGAGTCTCGGGGCTGCGATCCATGCCTCTGTCGCTGGAGAAATTATTAAAATCACAGATCAGTCTGTTACTATCGCCGCCCGCAGTGTGGCTTGATCGGAGGAATAAATGAGTGCTATCGGCTTGATTGAGCTTTCCAGTGTTGCTGCGGGGATGCAGTCTGCAGATATGATGCTGAAAACATCGGCCATCGACCTGATCCTGTCGCGGACGATTTGCGCCGGTAAATATATGGTTCTGATCGGTGGTGATGTTGCCTCGATTCAGGCGGCGGTTGATGTTGTCGAAGAGGAACAGGCCGACGCAATTATCGATACTTTTGTGATTCCCAGTGTCCATCCCGATATTTTTCCGGCTCTGAACGGCACCAATGCTCCCCCGGAACTTGAAGCCCTTGGTATCCTCGAATCGTTTTCGGTGGCATCATTGATCGAAGGGGCTGATGAAGCGTGCAAGGCTGCCGATGTCAAAATGATCGAGCTGCGGCTGGCAATGGCTTTGGGGGGGAAAGCTTTCTGCACCCTGACCGGTGATGTTGCTGCAGTGACCAGTGCCGTTGAGGCGGGAGCACAGAAAATTGGTGAAAAGGGAATGCTGGTCAACAAGGTGGTGATCCCCAATGCCCGTCCGGAACTGCTGGATGAAATGGTTTGATCTGATGAGGAATTGCTATGTCTCTTGATACGTTGGGTTTGGTGGAAAGCCGGACCATTGCAGCGGGGATTTTTCTTGCTGATCAAATGGTCAAGGCGGCCGATATTAAACTGCTTCGGGCATCGACAATCTGTGCCGGGCGGTTTTTTATCCAGATTTCAGGCGAGCGTTCAGCGGTTGAAACAGCAGTTGCCTGTGCCGAAGCATCAGAGTATTCTCTGGTCGGTCAGTTTGTGATATCCAATGTTCATCCCGACCTGTTGCATGGTGTCGGCAAGGGGCGTGATATCCCACCCGGTGATGCCATCGGGGTGGTAGAATGCAAAACCGTTTCAACCGGGGTGATTGCCGCCGATCAGGCGTTGAAAAAGACGGCGACCCATCTGGCCAAATTTGTCATCGGCTCGGGGATTTCGGGAAAATCGTACTTTATCCTTCACGGTGATGTTGCCGAGGTCGAAGAAGCGGTCGCTGCAGCGGAGACAGCCCACGATCGTTATATCCTTGAGACGGTAGTGATTCCCTCTCCCGATGATGCCGTTCTTGATACGCTGCTGGGGCGGTTGCGCTGATTTTTTTATTGCTGAGGACGTCTTGTGTGTTTTTTTGATTTATTCACTATAAATGGGTTGATCTGTGCCCATCGCGGTGCCCGTTCGATTGCTCCGGAAAACACTTGGTTGGCGATGGAACAGGCGCACCGCTGCGGTTCTGATTTGTGGGAAACCGATGTCCAACTGACCGCTGATGGTGAACTGGTGCTGTTTCACGATACAACTCTGGAACGAACGACCGATGTTGTCGATCATCCCGAGTTCATCAACCGCTCCTTGAAGGTGACCAATTTTACCGCTGATGAATTGTCCACACTTGATGCGGGATCGTGGTTTCTCTCTGCCGATCCGTTTAAAACAGTTACTTCTGGCGAAGTTTCTGAAGAATTGTTTCCCGAAATCAAAGAGCAGAAAATTCCCCGGTTGGGCGATATTCTCGAGTATTGCCGTCACTATAATTTCCCCCTGAACCTTGAAATCAAAGATCAGAGTGGAACGGCTGCCGACAGCCAGATTGTCGGGAAAGTCCTTGATTGTCTTAAAAAATCGGAAACAGAAGAGTTGGTCCTGGTTTCCTCGTTCAATCACAATTATCTTCGTCAGGTGAAACAACTGAATCCGGATGTGACTATCGCAGCACTGGTTGAAAAGAAACATCCGGAGAACTTGCTCGAATATCTGCGCAGTCTGGATGCTGATGCTTACCATCCTGATCAGTCAATAACCTCTGTCGATCAGGTTCGTGAACTGGTTTCTGCCGGGATGCCGGTGAATCTCTGGACAGTTAATGACCTTGATCGGGCAAAAGAGTTCATCGCTGCCGGAGTGACTTTTATCTGCACCGACTGGCCGCAAAAGATGGTTGGAATAAGTCATTCTTGAAATTCAAGTAATTTCGTGATAGAAGCACAGTCCTGTTTCGCTGGTTGGATCATTCCACCGCTGATTGAAAGTGTGACGGTTTCGTGATGGATTATTCTGAACACGATCAACTTTTCATGCAGGCGGCATTGGCTGAAGCAAGAATCGCTGAAAGTCTGGGAGAAGTTCCTATTGGTACGGTGATCACTTATGATGGTCAGGTTATCGGTCGGGGACACAATCTGCGTGAAAGCAGTCAGGATCCGACGACCCACGCTGAAGTGATTGCAATCCGGCAGGCAGCACAGTTTCTGCAGTCCTGGCGGTTGCTTGATTGTACGCTCTATGTCACACTTGAACCCTGTGTGATGTGTATGGGGGCAATTATCCTGGCCCGGATTCCGCGACTGGTTTTTGGTTGCCGTGATCCCAAGGTTGGGGCTGCTGGCTCACTTTATAATTTTGCCGAAGATGACCGGTTTAACCATCAGGTTGAAGTTGAATCCGGGGTATTACAGCAGGAATGTGGTCAGCAGTTGAGCGGTTTTTTTCGTCGGTTACGTGAGGAAAAGAAGCAGAAAAAAGCAAAAAACAGTTAAAAACGGAGAGGTGTCCGAGAGGCCGAAGGTGACAGACTCGAAATCTGTTGTCGCGCAAGCGACCCGGGGTTCGAATCCCCGCCTCTCCGCCATACTGGAAGGCCCGGCAGTTTTGCCGGGCTTTTTATTTGGATTGCGGGGATTCGAAGCGAAGTGAACGCTGACTTAATGTCAGAAAAGTGACCAGGGATGGTCGCGGCAGTGAACGAAGGGGAGGTTACGCAGGTATCGACGTGATGTCGGTGCCGTAGTGACCGAATCCCCGCCTCTCCGCCATACTGGAAGGCCCGGCAGTTTTGCCGGGCTTTTTATTTGGATTGCGGAAGATGGCATTCAGAGGGTCCAATATCATCTGAATGTACGTTTGACAAAAAAAGCAAATCATCAAGATCCGGGCAAGAGCCTATGATGTCCGAAGAAAACGTCAGATGGAAAAAAATAAACCCACTCTTTCTTGATACTGATTTTATAGGCATTTAAGTATTGCTTATTGATAAATTAGAGTCCAATATGTTTCTTTGATACAATAAAGCAACTCAGGAGACTACAATGGCGGGCTCTCTACTTCAGCAATTTAAAAAAAGACGCTTAGAACTGGGACTCAAACAAAAAGATATGATGATGCGCATCGGAGTGTCTCGGCAGCAATATCAACGTCTGGAATCCAAGGGGAATCCACGCCTAGATACTCTGGAACTCATAGCAAAAGGTCTTAACTGCGAGTTGATGCTTGTCCCTAGGGAAAAGATGCAGGCCGTTGAATCTGTACTGGAAAATATCGATACGGTTTTGGCATCTAATCAGGCAACGGATAATCAAAAGAAGAGCCTGTCTGATGATCCGTGGCAGGATATGTTTGAGGATGACCGGTGAGCAATAACAGTATAGATAAAGTCAATGTATTAAAGCTGACCTTACATGGACGACTGGTTGGTTACCTAACCGGCTTTCAAAGCGGTCGAAATGTATTGACCTTTGCCGATGAATTTAGATTTGATGTAACTCGTCCGACGTTCAGCTTAATCACCCACCCTGAGTTCTCTCGTGCCGAAAAGCTGTTAGCAGAACCTTGGCAGCGCACCCACAGGCTACATCCAGTGCTCTCTAATTTACTTCCAGAGGGGGCATTGAGAGTGTTGATTGCTCAAGGTCTCAAGGTGCATGTCGATAATGAATTTCACTTGTTTTCGTATCTGGGGGCAGATTTGCCCGGTGCATTGGTTGCCGAACCTCTGGAACCAGATGAGGTTCCTACAAGTGTCCTGAGCGATTACGGCAAAGTTGAAGCTGTTAAGTTGGAGACATCCGCAAGGGAAAACAAATTCTCTCTCGCGGGCATCCAGATGAAGTTTTCGATGAAAGAACAGGATGGACGGTACAACCTAGCCAAAGGTAATGCCCTTGGCGATTGGATCATTAAGACACCATCAACCCAACACAAAGATGTCCCGACCAACGAATTAACGGCGATGACGTTAGCTTCTCTGGCAGGCATTGATATCCCCGAAATAAAGCTGGTGGAACTGGATAAACTTGACAATTTGCCACACATCAATTTGCCTGATGAAAAGCTGGCCTTTGCAATAAAACGCTTCGACCGTCAGGGTGATCAGCGCATTCATATGGAGGACTTTGCGCAAGTCTTGGTGAAGTACCCCCATGAAAAGTATAATTCAGCAAGCTATGAACAGATCGGGAAGATTCTTTACCACTTTTCCGGTGATGGATTAACTGACACACAACAGTTCGCCAGGCGACTGCTGGTCAATATTCTGCTGGCTAATGGTGATGCGCATCTGAAAAACTGGAGCCTTCTCTATCCTGATCAAATGACCCCACGGCTATCCCCAGCCTACGATATTGTCACGACGAGTGTTTATATTGACGACGAAAGGCGTTACGCACTTAACCTCGGCAAGACGAAGGAGTGGTATGATGTCACTTACGCAAACTTTGAGGCGTGGGCCGGGCGAGCAGGGGCACCGTGGCGGGCGATAAAGCCACATCTTGATGACACCATGGAAAAAGCCCGAAGTTTATGGCCAGAAAGAATGAAAGATCTGCCCATGAATGATGCACACAAGGCTGCTCTGCAGACCCATTGGACAAACCTTCAAAAAGACTTTCAGATTTAACTTTTACTGATTCCCCAACACACTGTGACATCTTTAAGTTTGAATTAGATTACAGTAAATGACTTATACATTGTGCTTCAAGGTTTTTACACTTGACAGTGATGGTCTCGAAGAGTAAACAGAGTGAATGTTCATTCATAAGGAGTGAGATATGTCTGTTGCCCACAAAAATAAATCTGATGCAATCCTGCGTGCTGCATTGAAGCAGTTTGCGGAAAATGGTTTTCACAGTTCCCCTGTTTCGCAACTGGCAACACGTGCCGGGGTTGCTGTCGGGAGCATCTACCGTTATTTCGCTGACAAAGATGCACTCATCCACGCGGTATTTTCAATGGTGGATGAGACCCTGCAAAAAGCAATTACTGAAAGTGTCGACCCAACGCTGTCCGGTCGGGATGAATTTATTCAGTTGGTCACAAGTCTGACTGAATATCTGGATAAGCATCCCCAGGAATTCAAATTTCTCGAGCAGTATTATAGCTCGCCCTACGGTAGTGATAAAAAGCACGCCAAGTTTTTAAGTGAGAACGCCGTGGATTTGTCAAATCCGTTTGTGAAACTTTTCTCTGGTGAAACCAAGGGTGCGCTTAAAGATCTGCCTTTGTCGCTTTACTTGGCGATGACCTTTGGCCCGGTTATTTTCCTATTGCGGGATTCGTTGTCCGGGCTTGTGATTCTGGACGATTGTCTCATTCAGCAAACTGCTGAGGCTTGCTGGAACGCCATCAAGGCGTAATCAAGTATTTATAATAGCGAAATGAATGAGTACCCATTCATTTCTGTGTAAGAGAAACATTAATAGGTGGAACGATATATACATCGTCACCTGTTGCTTACTAATTTTGGAGGTTTTTAATGCAACGCAAGAAGTCTGGATCTGATTTTATTCAATGGGGTTTGCTGCTCACGATTTTACTGAGCAGTTTTCTGTTAACCGGTTGTGACCAGCAAAAACAGGCACCACCGCAGCGCCAAACACCACAGGTGTCTTTTATAACTGTTAAGCCTGAGAAGATCATGCTCTCTACGGAGCTGCCAGGTCGGACCTCAGCCTTTCGGGTTGCGGAAATTCGTCCCCAGGTCAGTGGCCTGATTCAAAAACGGCTGTTCACCGAAGGGGCTAATGTTGAGGCGGGACAGATCCTTTACCAGATCGACCCGGCTTCCCTTGAGGCGGCACTCGACAATGCCACGGCGGCAGTTGTTGCCGCTCAGAAAAATGCTGAACGGGCAAAGGCAGCCTTGCGTGCGAGTGTCGCTAACGTCAACCGGCAGAAAGTCACCCTTGCACTGGCGCAACAGAATCGTGAGCGCTTTGAAAAGGCTTATAAGAGTCGATCTGTTTCAGCAACTCAACGTGACCAGGCCGTAACCGAAGCCAAAGTCGCCGAGGCGGCACTTATTGCCGCTGAGGCTCAGAAGGAAAGTAACAGCACCGCAATTTTGGCTGCAGAAGCAGCTATCCAACAGGCCAAGGCAGCACAAAAAGGCACCCGGATCAATTTGAACTACACCAAGGTGACAGCACCGATCTCCGGTCGCATTGGCAAATCAAACGTCACCGATGGTGCCATTGTCACGGCCTACCAGCCGATCCCTTTGGCGACAATTCAACAGCTTGATCCCATCTATGTCGATATACCGCAATCAACCGTCGACTTGCTGCGTTTGAAGAGTCATCTTAAAGATGGTCGACTGCAGCAGGGGGCGGATCAGGACAAGGTTAAGCTGATTTTTGAGGATGGCACCGTCTATTCTCAGGAAGGGACCCTGCAATTCAGTGATGTCACTGTCGATCCGACCACCGGATCGGTGACGCTGCGCGCCCTGTTCCCCAACCCCGAAGGAATACTGCTGCCGGGGATGTTTGTGCAGACGGTTATCAACGAAGGGATCAACGAGCAAGCGATCCTGGTTCCACAACAAGGCGTATCTCGTGATCCGAAAGGCAATCCTTTTGCATTAGTCGTCGACAGCGAGAATAAGGCGGCATACCGTCCCCTCACTTTAGAAAAAGCTATTGGCGACAAATGGATCGTCAATACCGGTTTGGCCGCTGGCGATAAAGTGATTGTTGAAGGATTGCTAATGCTCCGTCCAGGCACCCCGGTCAATGCGACTCCGTTTCAGCCAGGGGCAACCACAAGCGATGCGGGTCAACCGCCTGCTGCAGCGAAATAACGGAGGCGACTAATGTTTTCAAAATTTTTTCTTGCCCGACCGGTTTTCGCCTGGGTTATTGCCATTATTCTGATGACCGCTGGCGGACTGGCTATCTACAATCTGCCTATTTCTCAGTATCCGCCGATTGCACCGCCGGCCATCGCTATTGACTCTTTTTTTCCGGGGGCTTCAGCTGAAACGGTGGAAAACACCGTGACCCAGATCATCGAGCAGAAGATGACTGGTCTGGATGACATGATCTACCTGTCTGGTGAAAGCTCATCATCGGGTGCATCACGGCTTAATTTGACCTTTGCCCCGGGAACCGACCCTGATGTTGCCTGGTCCAAGGTGCAGAAT
>JAMOPE010000349.1 GCA_027064785.1 Geobacteraceae bacterium | reverse complement strand
TTCGATTGCATAGCTTGTTTCGCCATTCATCCGATACGCCACCGTTGTCAGCAGACGATTTTCTGATCGAACCGCCTTCGTTCCGGTATTCATCAAGACAAAGCAGCCGGTTCCATAGGTGCTTTTAATCATTCCCGGTTGCAAACACGCCTGCCCGATAGCAGCCGCCTGCTGATCACCGGCAATCCCGCCAATCGGCAACGAAGTTCCAAACAACTCCGGATCGGTCACCCCAAAATCGGCACTACAGTCTTTCACCTCAGGTAATACACTCACGGGGATATTAAATAGCTCAAGAAGGGTCTTGTCCCACTGTTGCGTATGGATATTAAACAGCATAGTCCGTGATGCATTGGTTGCATCGGTTGCATGCGATTTTCCACCCGTCAGTCGCCAGAGAAGAAAGCTGTCAACCGTCCCGAAGGCAAGTTCTCCCGCTGCGGCTTTCTCACGGGCACCAGCAACATTTTCCAAAATCCAGCGCAGCTTGGTCGCAGAAAAATAGGGATCAAGCAACAAACCGGTCAGTTCAGAAACGTGCTCTTCATTACCCGCTGCTTTCAACTCATCACAATAATCAGCTGTCCGTCGATCCTGCCAGACGATGGCATGATAAAGAGGCTTTCCCGTTTGCCGATCCCAGACAACCGTCGTCTCACGCTGATTCGTGATACCAATCCCCGCAACCTCAACACCAAGCTCTTTCGCCTGCTGCAAACACCGGCGACAGACCTGAACAACTGATGTCCAGATATCTTCGGGATCGTGCTCAACCCACCCATCATTAGGAAATATCTGTCGAAACTCCTGTTGAGCAACAGCAATACAATCACCGGACGCAGAAAAAATCATTGCTCGAGAGCTTGTTGTTCCCTGATCAATAGCAAGAATATGCCGGGTACTCATGTCGTCCTCCTTTGGGCTTCTCTACAACTTCCGCTGATGTTCAAAATAAAACAAAATGAAAAATCAAAACACCATAAATATTCATATGTGAAAATATTCTGCGTTTATCTCTTGAAAAGTCAACAAAAGATGATAGCATTATGGTTGGACGATTTGCCCATTTTCACATTAACAAAAATGGAATAAGAGATGAATCATCGTCAACAGGAAATCCTCACCTTGGTTCAGCAACAAGGCTTTGTCTCGATAGAGACTCTCGCCCAAAACTTTTCGGTGACATCACAAACAATCCGCCGGGATATCAACATTCTTTGCGAGCAACAACTGCTGACTCGCTACCACGGTGGAGCCGGAATCTCTTCAAGTCTCGAAAATGTTGAGTATACAACACGCCAGGTCATGAATCTGGAAGAAAAAAAAATGATCGCCAAAATGGTCGCTAATCATATTCCCGACCGGGCCTCAATCTTCCTCAATATTGGCACCACCACTGAAGAAATAGCCAGAGCACTCCTCAACCATACCGGATTGAGAATTATTACCAACAACCTGAATGTTGCGGCAATCCTCCGCAGCAATCCCAGTTTTGAAATTATTATAGCAGGTGGAGTGGTCAGACAACGTGATGGTGGCATTACCGGTGAGGCCACAATCGACTTCATCCGGCAATTTAAAGTTAATTTTGGCATTATCGGGATTTCCAGTATCGACACCGATGGCACGCTCCTCGATTTTGATTACCACGAGGTTCGGGTCGCTCAGGCGATCATTGAAAACTCCCGTCAGGTCTTTCTTGCCGCTGATCATACTAAATTTGAGCGCTGTGCCATGGTCCGTCTCGGTCCAATAGAGCAAATTGACGCTTTATTCACTGACCACTGTCCACCTGAACACATCGTCACACTATTAAAAGAAAAAAATGTTGTGCTACATACAAGCGATAACGTTGTCTCCCTCGACCGTTCTGCGAAAAGCTAACAGGTAAGGAAATATCCCATGGCTATGGTTTTAGAGAATATTACAAGGCGTGTCGAAAATGAGTGTCACATCGATAACATCTCTCTGGAACTGGAACCGGGAACATTTAATATTCTCCTCGGGAGAACCCTTGCCGGGAAAACCACCCTAATGCGCTTGATGGCAGGACTGGATCGACCGACAACCGGTCGTATTTTGATGGACGGGAAAGACCTGACAGGGGTTTCCGTACGCAGACGCGATGTTGCCATGGTCTATCAGCAATTCATCAACTACCCCTCAATGACCGTCTATAAAAACATCGCATCGCCGCTACGGCTGGCAAAAGTTGCAGACGCTGAAATTGACCGCCGGGTTCGTGAAGTTGCAGAGATGCTTCATATTGAAGACCTGCTTGATCGCCTCCCCGTTGAGCTTTCGGGGGGACAGCAACAACGAACAGCCATCGCCAGAGCATTGGTCAAAGATGCTGAGCTCCTCTTGCTTGATGAACCATTGGTCAATCTCGATTACAAATTGCGGGAAGAATTACGCATCGAGATGCGGGAAATCTTCAAACGGCGGAAATCGATCGTTGTCTATGCCACAACAGAACCACAGGAAGCTCTGACCCTTGGTGGGAACACTGCGGTTCTGTACGAAGGAAAGCTGGAACAGTTCGGGGCCACAATTGACGTTTATCAGCACCCCAGAACGACCCGGATTGCTCAGGCGTTCAGTGATCCCGCAATGAACTTTGTTGATGGTAAAATTGAGACCGGAACCTTGTTCATCAACAACAATACGCAACTGCCACGACAAGGGCACTTAAAGGCTCTGCCTTCTGGAGATTATCAGTTTGGAATGCGGGCGAACCACCTGAAACTGGAGCGACATTCTACCACCGACATCGAATTCCAAACCACAATCGATCTGGTCGAAATCAGTGGATCAGAAACATTCCTCTACGTGACCCACGACGACAGAACATGGATTGTCCAGCAGGACGGAATATTCAAATATCAGATGGGAGAACCGATCCGGGTGTTCATTGATCCAGCCAGACTCTATGCCTTCAATCGTGAAGGGGAGCTGCTCTCAGCAGCAGATAGCGTTTTCTCATCACACCACAACTAAAGGGTTGGACCTATGGCTCAAATAGATCTCAAGAATCTGGCACACTCCTACCTTCCCAACCCAACCAGGGAAGAAGATTTTGCTCTGCACAAGATGGATCTTTCGTGGGAAGACAGTCACGCCTACGCCCTGCTCGGGCCATCGGGATGTGGGAAAACCACCCTGCTGAATATAATTTCCGGACTGGTCAAACCCTCCGAGGGACAGGTTCTATTTGATGGTCAGAATGTGACCGAGCAACTTCCTCAGGAACGGAATATTGCTCAGGTTTTCCAGTTTCCTGTTATCTACGACACCATGAGTGTTTACGACAATCTGGCCTTTCCACTGCGAAATCGTAAGCACCCTGAAAAGAAAATCCGTGAACGCGTCACCGAAGTTGCAGAGATGCTGGAGCTGGATGATGTTCTCAACAAGCGGGCTGCCAACTTAAGTGCCGATGCAAAGCAGAAAATATCCCTAGGACGAGGATTGGTGCGTAGCGACGTTGCGGCAATCCTGTTCGATGAACCTCTCACCGTCATCGATCCTCATCTCAAAGTCATGCTGCGGCGTAAACTTAAGCAGATTCATGCCCGCTTTAAACTGACGATGATCTATGTCACCCACGATCAACTGGAAGCACTCACCTTTGCTGACCAAGTTGTTGTTATGAACGAGGGGCGAATTCTCCAGATTGGATCACCACAGGATCTGTTTGAAAATCCTCAACACACCTTTGTCGGTCATTTCATTGGCAGCCCCGGGATGAATTTTCTCCCCTGCCAAATAGTAGGTGGGGTTGCAACCATTGGTCAGACAGAAATCCCCCTAGGAGAACACACTAAACATCTCTCAGGAACTTTTGAATTAGGGATCAGGCCGGAGTTTCTGATTTTAAAAACAAAAACTCAGCAGGATAGTCACGAAATCACCATCAAAAGTACCGAAAACATGGGAAACTGCACAATTGTCACTGCTGAGTTTGCCGGGCATTTATTAAAAATAAAAGTTCCGGAAGGTCAAGACGTTCCAGAGAAAACCGGCTTTCTCAATTTTCCGCAACAGTGGATTAGGCTTTACGATGATGGAAAACTGATCGAGATAGAGCGGGGGTCAGCACATGAATAAATGGGAAGACAACAAAGCCTGGTTTCTAGTCATCCCGGTTTTTATTGTTGTTGCAGTGTCGGCAATCCTGCCGTTGATGACAGTGGTCAACTACTCCGTTCAGGATATTTTCGGTCCCGACAACCGGGTCTTTGTTGGAATCGAGTGGTACAAAGATGTTCTTGCCGATCATCGCCTTCACAATGCCCTGCAACGTCAACTTTTCTTCTCGGCAATGGTTCTCATCATCGAAATCCCGCTGGGAGTTCTAATCGCCATGGCGATGCCCAAAAAAGGCTGGGGAGCGTCTCTCAGTTTGGTTCTAGTGGCACTCCCCTTGTTGATTCCGTGGAATGTTATCGGGACCATCTGGATTATCTTTATGCGGCCCGATATCGGTCTGCTCGGTGCAGCAATCAATGGGATGGGTATCCCCTTTGATCATACAGCAGCTCCCCTTGACGCATGGGTCACTGTTATGATGATGGAAGTCTGGCACTGGACTCCATTGGTTGCACTGATGGCCTATGCCGGTCTTCAGGCGATCCCGGAAGCCTACTTTCAAGCCGCCAGGATCGATGGAGCTTCAGCATGGTCAATTTTCCGCTATATCCAACTGCCAAAAATGCGTGGAGTTCTGACGATTGCGATCCTATTGCGTTTTATGGACAGCTTCCTGATCTATGCGGAACCGTTTGTCCTGACAGGTGGAGGTCCGGGAAACTCGACAACCTTCCTCTCGATCTATCTGGTCAAGCTGGCGGTCGGACAATTTGATCTGGGACCGGCTGCAGCTTTCTCAATTATTTATTTCCTTATTGTCATGCTCTTCTGCTGGCTCTTTTATCAGGTACTCCTTAAAGTCGGCACGGGGGACAAATCATGAAGATTCAAAAAAGAACGATTGGTCTGATCATCTATTTTATTCTCCTGATGCTCCCCATCTACTGGATGATCAACATGTCCCTGCGGACAAATTCTGACATCCTCAGTGTCTTCTCCTTCTACCCCGAAGAACCGACACTGGCAAATTACGGCAAGATTTTTACTGATAAATCGTGGTATTCCGGCTATATCAATAGCCTTAGTTATGTCAGTATGAACGTCGTTATTTCACTGGTAACAGCCCTTCCGGCGGCTTATGCTTTCTCACGGTACAAATTTCTCGGCGACAAGCATCTGTTCTTCTGGCTTCTCACTAACCGGATGGCCCCGGCTGCGGTTTTCCTGTTACCATTTTTTCAGCTCTATTCCACTTTTGGGCTAATCGACACCTACTTTGCTGTCGCCCTCTCCCACTGCCTATTTAACGTTCCTCTGGCAGTCTGGATTCTTGAAGGGTTCATGTCAGGGATACCCCGCGAAATTGACGAGATGGCCTATATCGACGGCTACAGTTTCCCGAAATTCTTCCTCACAATTTTTATGCCTCTGATTCGAACCGGGATCGGGGTCACCGCATTTTTCTGCTTCATGTTCTCGTGGGTCGAACTACTGTTCGCCCGCACCCTGACGACCACCGCAGCCAAGCCGATTGCTGCAATCATGACCCGAACGGTCAGTGCATCAGGGCTTGACTGGGGACTTCTGGCCGCAGCCGGGGTCCTGACCATCGTTCCCGGAGCATTGGTCATCTGGTTTGTCCGTAATCACCTCGCCAAGGGTTTTGCCCTCGGTCGAGTTTAGCAGGAGGTTGACATGAGCAGTTTGAGTTGGATGGCCTGGACAAAACCAACCGCCATCTTTTTCATCACAATTGCCTGCATTCTGGTCGCAATGACAATCTGGCAAATAAAAGCCCCCTGCGTTGAACGCAAAGGGTTTCTGCCGATTTCAACAACTCCAGGTGACCGATTGTTTATCGGTCTACTCAGCAGTGCCTATATCCACCTGGCGTGGCTCGGCTTAACAACTTTGAATCTCTGGATTGCCTTCATCATTGCGGTAATCTGGATGATTATTGTGATGCGATGGGGATAAAGTCGCTCGTGTAGGACTTCATTGTCGGTGTTCAGGACCTTCGCACAGACAATGAAAACCGGGAAACCGGGGACAATGGTGAAGGGTCCAGAGGAAGGAGAGAGAGATGTTTGAGAAGATTCGCAAAAAGAGATCGGGAGTGGGGCTTTTAATTGGGCTCACGGTAGCATCACTGATGCTATTGGCAACCTCTGCAAGTGCAGATATGGCTGCAGCAAAAAAATGGATCGACAGTGAATTCCAACCTTCAACTCTATCAAAAGCCGAACAGTTAAAAGAGATGGAGTGGTTCATCAATGCGGCAAAACCTTTCAAAGGAATGACCATTAAGGTTGTTTCCGAAACAATCCCGACCCACGAATATGAGTCAAAGGTCCTCACCAAGGCGTTTGAAGAGATCACCGGAATCAAGGTCGTCCATGATCTGATTCAGGAAGGTGATGTCATCGAGAAACTTCAAACCCAGATGCAGTCGGGTGAAAATATCTTTGATGCCTACATCAATGACTCCGACCTGATCGGAACGCACTGGCGTTATGGCTATGTTGTCAACCTGACCGACTGGATGGCCGGCGAAGGAAAAGATGTCACTTTACCAACTCTCGACATCGATGACTTCATGGGGAAATCGTTTACAACAGCTCCTGACGGCAAGCTTTATCAGCTTCCTGACCAGCAATTCGCCAACCTTTACTGGTTCCGTTACGACTGGTTCAACCGTGAAGATTTCAAAAAAGAATTTAAAAAGATTTATGGTTATGAATTGGGCGTTCCGGTTAACTGGTCTGCCTACGAAGACATTGCTGAATTCTTCAGCGAGCATGTCCGTGAGATTGACGGCAAGGCCGTTTATGGTCACATGGATTACGGTAAAAAAGCTCCCGATTTGGGCTGGCGTTTCACCGATGCCTGGCTGTCCATGGCTGGTGCCGGTGACAAAGGAATCCCCAATGGTAAGCCGGTTGATGAATGGGGTATCCGGGTTGACGAAAACAACCGTCCGGTTGGTGCAAGTGTTAGTCGCGGTGGGGCAACCAACGGTCCTGCAGCAAAATACTCCTTACGTAAGTACATGGAGTGGCTGAGAAAATATGCTCCTCCAGGCGCACTGGGAATGGATTTCTATCAGTCCCTGCCAAGTCTTGCCAAAGGGAATGTTGCTCAGCAGATTTTCTGGTACACCGCTTTTACCGCTTCGATGGTAGAAAAAGGAACTCCTGTCGTTAATGCTGACGGAACTCCAAAGTGGCGGATGGCTCCATCTCCCCACGGCCCCTACTGGGAAGAAGGGATGAAGCTTGGTTACCAGGACTGCGGTTCATGGACTCTGTTCAAGAGCACACCGGTCAAACGCCGCAAAGCAGCCTGGCTGTTTGCTCAGTTTGCCGTGTCTAAAACTGTTTCTCTGAAAAAAGCTCACGTTGGTCTGACTCCAATCCGTAACAGCGACATCAATGACGAGTCCTTCACTAAACGAGCTCCTGAATTGGGTGGGTTGGTTGAATTCTATCGCAGTCCGGCACGTGTTGCCTGGACTCCAACCGGAACCAACGTTCCTGACTATCCAAAACTTGCCCAGCTCTGGTGGCAAAACATCGGTGAAGCCGTTGCCGGAGAAGTCACCGTTGATACAGCTATGGACAACCTGGCTCGTGAGCAGGATAAAGTCATGATGCGGATCGCCCGCAGCAAGTCTCAGGGAGACAAAGGACCGAAACTGAACAAAGAACGCGATGAGTCCTACTGGTTGAACAAACCGGGCTCACCAAAAGCAAAACTGGCAAACGAGAAACCACAGGGTGAAACTGTCAACTACGACGACCTGATTAAAGCATGGCGTGAAGGTCGCGCCCGCTAGTTTCTCAATCAACTTGTAACTCTTAGCACCTGCAGGGGCCGGAGAATTCAGCTCTGGCCCCTATTTTTTCAATCAATAATCTTATTCAACCCCGACTCAGGGGAGGCGGACATGGGAAGACAGAAAAATTTAGAAAAATTACGGGATGGCAGCACTTTTGACCTGATTATTATTGGCGGCGGCGCAACAGGATGCGGCATTGCTGTCGATGCTGCAACCCGCGGGCTGAAGGTTGCCCTGATCGAAAAAAATGACTTCTCGGAAGGAACCAGCAGTCGCAGCACCAAGCTGGTTCACGGTGGAGTTCGCTACCTTGAGATGGCGGTCAAAAAGCTTGATAAAGTCCAGTACAATCTCGTCAAGGACGGTCTGCACGAACGGGGATTGCTCCTCAAAAATGCCCGCCATCTGTCAAACCGGCTGGCACTGGTCACCCCCTTGTACAAATGGTTCGATGTCCCCTACGTTTTTGCCGGGTTGA
>JAMOPE010000348.1 GCA_027064785.1 Geobacteraceae bacterium | reverse complement strand
GGGCAATCTGGTGATACTGATGGGTATCCATCGGTTGCGGCCACTGGTGGATAATTTGCTCAATGTGTCCGGTTATGCCGGTTCGACCCCGATGGCGGTGATTTATCGGGCAACCTGCGAAGATCAGCACGTTGATATATTTACTCTGGGAGACTTAGACGATTATCTGCCGCAACTTCAGTCTCCATCAGTTATTGTGATTGGTGAAATTGTCCGTTTGCGTAAGCAATTGCAGGAGGTGCAGCAGCTGGCAGCGTCTTGACTTTATGAGTTGCCCTTTGTAGGGTAATGTCGATTGTTTTTCAGGTGTCCGCATTGCGGATGAAAAGGGAATCCGGTGTAAATCCGGAACGGGCCCGCCGCTGTAACCGGGGACGGTAGCTACACGATGCCACTGTTTTTTGAAATGGGAAGGCGTAGTTATCGGTTGATCCGGGAGTCAGAAGACCTGCCTGAAAATTGTTTCAAACCTATGGCTAATGGTTGGAACAGCGAGGAATTTAGGAGAAAGGGCATCCTGAATCAATTTAAATCATTGATTCGGGATTTTTTATGCCGAATCGTAAAAACGGAGGTTTTATGAAAAGAACGATTGTTTTGACTCTGATCCTAACCCTTATTTTGTCAGTTCAGTTAGCTACGGCAGGAGACCATCAGGTGAAACCGAAAAATGGTATTGTTCTGGCGATGTTTGGTACGACAGTTGAGCCCGCTTTGCGGGGATTGCTCAACATTAAAGAAAAGATGGAAAAAGCCTATCCCTCAACTCCGGTTCGGATTGCTTTTACCTCAAATATTATTCGCAAAGTCTGGCAAAAACGGGCTGCTGATCCCGCTTATGTCAAGGCGCATCCCGAAGTCCCATACGAAATACTCCATGCACAGGGACCATTGGCAACGATCGCTAACTTTCAGGACGAGGGTTATACTAATCTGATTGTCCAGCCGACCCATATTGCTCCAGCCGAAGAATTTCTTGATCTTAGTACCTACGTTACAGCCCTTGCTTCGATTGATACGATTAAAGAGAAATTCAAGCCATTTAACCATCTGGTTATCGGTCGGCCAATGCTGGGAACTTTTGGTGACAGTCATCCTTACGATAAAGATATTGAAGTTGCCGCCAAGGCAATGAAAGAAGATATCGAGCGGGCAAAAAAAGCCGGTGCCGCATTGGTCTATATGGGACACGGCAACGACTATTTCCCTTCCGGTGGTTCATATCTCCAGTTTCAGCATGTTATGAATGAAACTTATCCTGAGGTTACCACTTTGGTCGGTACTGTGGAAGGATACCCGGCGTTTGATCAGGTACTTGAGGTGCTGAAGGAAAAGGGAATCAAAAAAGTCGTTATCCGTGCCTTTATGATTGTTGCCGGTGATCATGCCACCAATGATATGGCCGGACCGGAAGAGGATTCCTGGAAATCGATGCTGGTAAAGGAAGGAATCACCGTAGAGCCCTATCTGCATGGCATGGGTGAAAATGACAAGGTCGCTGCTATTTATGTTCGTCATGCTGCTGAAACTGCAGCCGATGCCGGGATTGAACTGAAATAA
>JAMOPE010000347.1 GCA_027064785.1 Geobacteraceae bacterium | reverse complement strand
AGAAAACCCGTTTGACGGCAAAACCGCTACCACTGCCAACGTTTGTCGATGCTAATCCTCCGATTGGAAAACAGTTACAGTATCAGATAACGGCCATTGATCTGACCGGGAATGAATCGGCACCGTCGGATACAATCAATATTGTTGCGAAAGATTCTACACCGCCGCGGCTGGCGTCGTTGAAAATTGATGTTGATGGAGACAAAGTAAACTTGAACGTTGTTTCAAAAGATGCTGATTTGGCAGGGTTTAATGTTTATCGCAGCCGGAACAACCGTGATTTTGTCAAGGTTAACAGCAGCCGGATCAAAGGTAGCCGTTACACCGATCAGGTTTTGAAAGGAAAGCGTTATTTCTATAAAGTGGTGTTGTGGGATACTTCAGCGAATAAAACCGAGAGTGCTGCCCGTGAGGTGAAACTTCCCAAATAGACGGGGCAGCTTTTCGGTCAGGTTCGACGGGTGGCTATTTATCCACTTTCGTAATAAGTGCTTCAAGGTAGCGCGATTTCATCTGCTTGCTGGCCATAGCCTGCTTAATCGGTGGTAGCCGGAGAATCGCCCCGAAAAGGGCGGCCAGAGCACGATGGCTGAAGAGTGCCTGATTGTCAAAAATCAGATTTTGCAGTTTTCCCCGTTCTATCGCCATGACCACTGCACGATGAACACCGTTGAGCGGGGTCAGAACCCGTTCCGGGCGGGATTTGAGCTTAATGGTTTTTTCGGGGCAGGCGCGAACACACAATCCGCATCCCAGACAACGCTCTTCAATCAGGGTGGCCTGTTTACGCTTTGGCTTCTTTGGATCATTTGCCGAAGAGAGGGCAATCGCTTCCACGGGACAGACATCGACACATTTGCTGCACCCTGTACAGTTGGATTGATCAATTTCCGGGATGAAATTCGTCGTGTGAACCGGGTTCAAAATTGTAAACCGGCGGGCGGCAATCATCGCCTCGCAACAGCAGCCACAGCAATTACAGATGAAGTTGACCTCTTCCCGTACGTTTTCACCAAACTGGACCAGATTGTGATCATACGCCTGTTGCAGCAGGTCAAGGCACTCGCTGGAATCAATCAGCCGGGCGTGACCGTGTTTTGTCAGTGAAGCCGCTGTGCTGTTAAAGGTCATACAGATATCCATCGGAGCATCACAGGCTTTGCCGAGATGGAGCATCTTATGCCGGCAGTAACAGTCCCCGACTCCGATATGTGATGCTGTTTTTATCACCTCGGAAGCACGTTCGTAATCGAGGACGTGGAGGGCATCTTCGCTGGTCAGTACCGGCTCATGGATAAAGGTTCGACCCAGTTGCGTTTCCCCGTGTGTCATCAGTTCACGGATAAAATCTTCTTCGACATTCATATATTGATAGAAGAGCTCACTGAGGACTTTCTGATCAATATCCCCACGCGTCCGCATCAGAGAAAATTCGAAAAATCCCGCCATGGGTGGAGGGAGAACGTAGACCGATTGTCCATCCCGATCTAGATCGACCAGAATCGCCCGACTAGCCAGTTCTTCAAGAATTTTACGCGATTCGGTTAAGCTAAGTTTCCAGAT
>JAMOPE010000346.1 GCA_027064785.1 Geobacteraceae bacterium | reverse complement strand
ATCAAAGTTATCGGCAGTAACCCGAAAGCAGCTCAATATGCCGGAATGAATACCGGCATGGCGATATTTTTTGTGTTGTTTCTCAGTGGTGCGATTGCCGGAATCGCCGGATTCAGTGAGGTCGCCGGATTACAGCACCGTCTGCAGCATGGGATTTCTCCCGGTTACGGCTACACCGCAATTATTATTGCCTGGCTGGCAAAACGGAGTGCCATCGGTGTCGTGGTCGTTTCGTTCCTGATGGGAGTTCTGCTGGTCGGCGGAGACAGCCTTCAGCTGTTCTGGCAATTGCCGGTTGCATTTGTTTATGCGTTTCAGGGGTTAATTCTGTTCTTCCTGCTGGCATCCGATTTCTTCATTATTTACCGGGTCAAAATGATCAAAGGTGGCAAACATGCTTGAGATACTCCTCGATGCAACTGTACGGGCGGGAACCCCGATCCTGTTTGCGACCCTTGGTGCGATTATCAATGAGCGGGCTGGAATCATCAATCTGGGAATTGAAGGATTGATGCTGATCGGTGCCCTGTCGGGTTTTGCCACGACGCATATGACCGGCTCTCTATTGATGGGTGTCCTGGCTGCTTTTGTTGCAACGTTTATTGCCGGAAGTATCCATGCCCTGATTACGGTACAGCTGCGTGGTAATCAGATCGTCAGCGGCCTTGCTTTGACGATGTTTGGTGTCGGGATTACGGCACTGTTTGGCAAGAAAATGGTCGGGTTAACGATTGTCGGGTTTAAGCGGATGGCGATTCCCGGATTGAGTGAGATTCCAATAATTGGTAAGCCATTTTTCAATCAGGATTTGCTGATTTATTTCAGTTTTCTGCTGGTCTTCCTTATCTGGTTTTTCTTTTACCGTACCCGCTGGGGATTGGGAGTTCGCAGTGTCGGTGAAAACCCCGCTGCAGCTGATACCTGTGGTTTTTCGGTCAGTACCTACCGTTTTTTCTCTGTCACCATCGGCTCGGGGCTGGTTGGTATCGGCGGCGCATATTTGAGTCTGGCGAGTACCCCGATGTGGATCGAAAATATGACCGCAGGACGGGGCTGGATAGCCGTTGCATTAGTTATCTTTGCCGGCTGGTCAAGCCCCCGGGCGATGCTCGGAGCCTATCTGTTTGGTGGAATTACAGCGATGCAGTTGCGTTTTCAGGCGATGGGAACCACAGTCAGTGCCCATGTTTTGCAGATGCTCCCTTATTTTTTCACTATTCTGGTGCTGGTTGTTTCGACACTGCGTTTGAAAAAGGGAGCGAGTCAGCAGCCGGAAGGTTTAGGGTTGCCCTATGATCGGGAGGATCGTAAATGAGTGCCGCAAAAGTTCTGCTAGAGAGAATCCGTCGTGATGGTGCAATCGATGGGGAAATTGTCAAAGTTGATCAGTTTCTCAACCATATGGTCGATCCTGAATTAATCCAGATCCTTGGTGATGATATTGCTGCCCGGTTTGCCGAACGTGGCGCAACAAAAATCATCACTGCTGAAACCAGTGGGATCATGCTGGCACAGGCGGTGGCATTGAAGCTGAAAATCCCGTTTATCTATGCCAAAAAGAAACGCCCCATCACGATGGCAGA
>JAMOPE010000345.1 GCA_027064785.1 Geobacteraceae bacterium | reverse complement strand
AGTCTTAACCGGGTGTCGAGAAGCAGCTCCTGCTTTTCTTTTCTGCCCCGGTTTTCATACGATTGGGGATAGCTGAAAGTTTCGAAAACGTAGTGAGGCATGGCGCTGATATCAAGGCCGGGCCAATCGTTGACTTCGGGTGACCACTGGATGATCCGGCGGAAGCCGACTTCGTGAAGAATATTCTCTGCAATTTTGATCCCGTGATCGGTACACGCCATCGACAGTGTCGGCAGGTGTTTGTAGGTTTCAAAGATGCCGCCAAGGTTCTGCATAACCATGGCAAATCCAGAGTTGTCATGCCCTTCCTGCTGCGATTGCATCAATTTTAAGGCCATGCTCGGATGGACATAGTCGAGGCTTTTTATTGCGCCAATGCGACACATAAGGACTCCTTGCTGCTGAGTTGTGGAATGTTCTAACCAGATTAAGATATAACGTGGGTCTCTATCGCAGGTTTCATGCCAAGTTCATGAGAAATGCCGGGCGTATTTTTAATAGTAAAGTTAGTGAGTTGGGAAGCTAATGGCGGAAGCTTTTTGCTGGAGAAGGGAAATTGAGGTTTTTTTGAGTTTCATCGTACGTTTTTTGAGTACTCATTGCAGACGCCTTCTTAAAGAAAACAGCTGCAATGAGCGATCAATATTGCAGAAATATTACAGACGAATGACCCAGCCGTGGGAATCGTCTTCCTTGCCATACTGGATAGCGGTGAGTTTATCGTAAAGTTTCATTGTCAGTTCACCCGGTTGCCCATCACCCAGCTGAATACACTCATTTTTGTAGCAGAATGAACCAACCGGAGAAATAACAACGGCCGTTCCGGCACCAAATGCTTCTTTCAGGCGACCGTTCTGGCTTCCTTCCATGATTTCATCAACACTTAATGCCCGCTCCTCAACGTCGTAGCCCATCTCCTTGACTAAAGTGAGCACCGAGCGGCGGGTGATCCCGTCAAGAACAGTCCCATGAAGCGGTGACGTCACAATTTTACCATCATAAAGGAACAGCATATTCATGCTGCCGACTTCTTCAACGTAGCGTCGTTCTTTAGCATCGAGCCACAGAACCTGATCATAGCCCTGTTCGGCGGCCTCTTTGGCGGCATACAGGCTGGCAGCATAGTTGCCACCGGTCTTTGCTTCCCCCGTGCCACCTTCGGTCGCGCGGACGTAAAAATCAGAAATCCAGATTTTAACCGGTGCGACGCCACCCTTGTAATAGGCTCCAACCGGGCCGAGAATCACGTAGCACAGATACTGATCGGCAGGTCTTACTCCCAGCATTGGTTCGGTGGCGATCATTGTCGGACGAACGTAGAGGCTGGTTCCCTCAGAGTGAGGAACCCAGTCTGCTTCAAGGCGGATCAGTTCCAGCATTGCGTCGAGGAAGAATTTTTCATCAACCTGTGGCATGCACATCCGCTCAGCACTGCGGTTGAAGCGTTCAACGTTGTCGGCTGGACGGAACATGGCAAGTTTATCATCAGGATGACGGAAGACCTTCAGCCCCTCAAAAATTTCCTGTGAGTAGTGAAGCACCATGGCGGCCGGGTCAAGGGATAGCGGCCCGTAGGGCTGAATCCGG
>JAMOPE010000344.1 GCA_027064785.1 Geobacteraceae bacterium | reverse complement strand
CCGCCCAATAGACGATTGTTCAACATCGGGGTAATCGGTCGCGTGAGTGACCTCGACGACAATCCCGACATCGGGATTGACGCCATAACTGCTGGTTGCTGCACCTCGCAGGCCGATTTCTTCCTGAACCGTTGAAACAGCATATAGGTCAGCGGCAACCGCACCATCCGCTTTAACCCGTTTCATCACTTCAGTTACGATAAATGAACCCATTTTATCATCAAACGCCCGTGAGGTTGCACGATCATTTTGTAATGATTGAACACCAACTGCAAATGTCACCGGATCACCTATTCTGATGAGAGCTTCGACCTCTTCACGGCTGGAACACCCAATATCGATAAATTGCTTCTTCAGATTGATAACTTTTTCACGGTCTTTCGGCTCAATCAGATGAATCGCTTTTTTGCCGATCACTCCGGACACGTCACCCTTTTCAGTGTGAATCGACACCCGTTGCCCCGGTGCCAAATGGGGATCAACACCGCCAATTGCACCGAAATAGATAAATCCACGATCATCAACAAACTGAACCATAAAGCCGATCTCGTCACAGTGACCAGCCAGCATCACTTTTGGTCCCCCCTTCCCGTCAAGACGGGCAATCAGGTTGCCCATGACATCGGTATAGAGGTCGTCGGCAACACCAGTAAGCTGCCCCTTGATAACCCGCTGAGCGGGCTGCTCATAGCCGGACGGACTGGGTGTTTCAACCAGTTCTTTGAGAAAGTTGAAGTCTGTTGAATTCATATAATTCTCCGAAAAAATTACCGCAAGGACAGTCCGCTTAGCCTTTGATCCTGGCAACAATATCGGCAGAATTCTGCTGCGCCTGCTGATACTGCTCTTCACTCATCCCGCAACCCAGGGCAATCTTGTGGATCAACTCAGGAGACAGGATGTCACTGGGAGCGTGAGCATCATTGTTAATCACCAGCTTGGCCCCATATTTCTCAGCCATTTTTGCTACGTGACCATTCGTCAGGGAGTTTCCTTTGCGAGTCGTAATTTCAAGATAAACACCCTTTTCTGCCGCCAATTCTGCCTCTTCATCAGTCATCAAGCCAGGGTGAGCAAGAATGTCGGCCCCCGCTTTGATCGCTGCCAGATTCGTTCCTGGCATCACCATATCGACAATTGACTCGCCGTGGACAACCACCAGTTCAGCACCTTTATCCCTAGCAAGCTGCGCAACATCAGCAATTGATTGAGGTGGTACGTGGGTTAATTCAACTCCGGCGATCACCTGAATATCATACGCTTTGCCGACTTCATCGACGACTCCAACAATATTCGAGAGGAGCCATTCAGTATTACTGCGATCAGCGTGATCGGTAATAGCAATCGCTTTGTAGCCGGCAACTGATGCCCGACGGATCAATTCGGTCGGAACCAGTTCACCGTCACTGAAAAAGGTGTGCATGTGTAGATCTATCATCAATCAAACTCCTGACTCACAAGTGTTCCAAGGTGTGAATTTCTCATCACTCTCTCTATTTTGACATTGACTGTCTGACCAATCAGATCGCTGGGACCGCTGAAATTAACAATCCGGTTCCAGGTCGTACGACCAAACAACTGCCCTTCCCCCTGCCG
>JAMOPE010000343.1 GCA_027064785.1 Geobacteraceae bacterium | reverse complement strand
AAAGGTCGTTCAGGTCGGAAGTCGCAAAACGACCGCCATCAAGGGGAACCAAGGGGCGCAATTCCGGGGGTAAAACAGGAACAGTTTCGAGAATCATCCACTCGGGTTGATTACCGCTCTGACGGAAAGAGTTGATGACCTTCAGCCGTTTGGAAACTTTCTTCCGCTTGGCTTCACTGGTCGCCTCTTTCATTTCGATCCGCAGCTGGTCACCAACTTCAACCAGATCGATCTCAGCCAGCAGTTCACGAACCGCTTCAGCACCCATTCCGGCAACAAATTGGCCGGCAAACTCGTCCATCGCTTCGCTATATTTATCTTCAGGAAGCAGTTGACCTTTTTCGAGCGATGTATCGCCCGGATCGAGGACAACATATGCCTCAAAATAAAGGACCTTCTCCAGATCCTTCAACGTCATATCGAGCAGTGCACCAATACGGGACGGCAACGATTTGAGAAACCAGATGTGGGCAACCGGGCAGGCGAGATCGATATGACCTAACCGCTCACGACGAACCTTACTGGGGATAACTTCAACACCGCATTTTTCACAAACAATGCCACGGTGTTTCATCCGCTTATACTTACCGCAATTACACTCGTAATCTTTGGTCGGGCCGAAAATCTTGGCACAGAACAAACCATCACGCTCGGGCTTAAAAGTCCGGTAGTTGATGGTCTCCGGCTTCTTGACCTCGCCAAAGGAACGTTCCCGGATTTTTTCGGGGGACGCCAGAGATAACTGAATTGAGTTAAAACTCAACGGATCTTTTGGACGCTCAAAGAGGCTAAAAATATCTTCCAAAACGCATTCTCCTTACAGGATGAGTGCTTTAGTTTCTAAAATTTGTCAATAACGCAACAGCTGGAATCAGTCTTCTTCCAGCAGATCAACATCGAGGCACAGAGCCTGAAGTTCTTTGATCAACACGTTAAACGACTCCGGCAAGCCCGCTTCAAGGGTGTGTTTCCCTTTGACGATAGCTTCGTACATCCGGGTCCGACCGGCAACATCATCGGACTTGACAGTCAGGAATTCCTGCAAAGCATGGGCGGCACCATATGCCTCCATTGCCCAGACTTCCATCTCTCCAAGTCTCTGCCCACCGAACTGCGCCTTACCACCAAGCGGTTGCTGAGTAACCAGGCTGTACGGTCCGATTGACCGGGCGTGAATCTTGTCATCAACAAGGTGATGAAGCTTCAGAATGTACATAATCCCGACAGTAACTTTCTCTTTGAAAGCTTCGCCCGTCTGCCCATCATACAGTGTCATTTGACCACTGCTATCAAATCCGGAGCGGGTAATTTCGTTCTTGATCAGCTTCTCGCTGACACCTTCAAAGACTGGTGATGCCATTGGCACACCCTGGAACAAGCGCCTTGCCAGAATTTTCAACTCATCTTCGTCAAGTTTATCGATGAAATCGTTGAGATCATCATCCTGGTAGGCTTTTTTGATCTGTTCCTTGAGAGCCTTTTCACTGTACTGCTCTTCAAGAACCTTGCGAATCTGGTTCCCCAGACCGCGAGCCGCAAGACCAAGGTGAGTCTCGAGGATCTGCCCGACGTTCATCCGTGAAGGAACACCCAGCGGATTGAGAACGATCTCAACCGGAGTTCCGTCTTCCATATACGGCATATCCTCCTGCGGAAGAATCCGCGAGAGAACACCTTTATTACCGTGACGACCGGCCATTTTATCACCAACCTGCAGCTTACGCTTGATGGCAATATAGACCTTGACCATTTTGATAACACCGGGAGGAAGATCGTCACCACGCTTACACTTATCAATCTTGTCATCGAAAACAGCTGTAATCAGTTGCTCACGCTCTGCAAGACGATCGAGCATTGTGTTAATTTTTTCTTCCTCTGCACCATCTCCAGTAACAGAGATTTCGCGAATCCGGGCGAACGGAACACTATCAAAGTCCTCTTCGCTGATCTTGCGCCGTTTCGGCAACAACACCTTCCCCGATTCATCTTCGATCGAAACAGCTGAGGTCAGACCAACCAGAATTGAACGGATTTTATTACGTGTTGATTTACGCAGAATCCGAATCTCGTCTTCGCGGTCTTTGAGCAGTTTTTCAATTTCACGCGCTTCAATCTGCTCAGTCCGGGCATCTTTGTCAAAACCCTTGCGTGAGAAAACCCGGGCGCCGATAACAACACCTTCTTCACCCGGTGGAACACGCAATGACGTGTCTCTGACATCGCCTGCCTTTTCACCAAAGATAGCCCGCAGCAATTTTTCCTCAGGTGACAACTGAGTCTCACCTTTTGGAGTAATTTTACCGACAAGAATATCTCCCGGTTTAACACTGGCACCGATCCGGATAATACCCGACTCGTCAAGGTCTCTCAGAGCATCTTCACCAAGATTCGGGATATCATCGGTAATCTCTTCTTTGCCGAGCTTCGTATCACGGGCAACACATTCGAACTCTTCAATATGAATTGACGTGTAGCGGTCATCCTGGACAACCTTTTCGGAGATCAGAATCGAATCCTCAAAGTTGTAACCATGCCATGGCATAAATGCGACCAGAATGTTCTGACCAAGGGCAAGTTCACCCCACTGGGTCGAAGGTCCATCAGCAACAACGTCGCCCTGTTTAACCCGGTCACCAACTTTAACAATCGGCTTCTGGTTAATACAGGTATTCTGGTTTGAGCGACTAAACTTATGTAAATTGTAAATATCGACACCGGTATCAGCGGCATCAACATCTTTATCATCAATCTGAACAACAATCCGGTCAGCATCAACACTCTCAACAATGCCGTCGTGACGTGCAACCACCGAGTTACCGGAATCGTGAGCAACAACCCGCTCCATTCCCGTTCCGACCAACGGTGCATCGGTACGCAGCAATGGAACCGCCTGACGCTGCATGTTCGAACCCATCAGAGCACGGTTTGCATCATCATTCTCGAGGAATGGAATCAGCGCGGCCGCAACCGAAACAATCTGCTTCGGCGAAACATCCATCAGGTCGATTTTATCGGGTGGCAGCAACAGGAACTCACCTGTCTGCCGTACGTTAACCAACTCGTTAATGAAAACACCATCGTCATCGATTGGAGCATTGGCCTGAGCAATGGCATGGCCTTCTTCTTCGAGGGCCGAGAAATATTTGATTTCGGTTGTCACCCGGCCATCTTCAACGATGCGATAAGGAGTCTCAACAAAACCGTACTCATTGATCCGCGCATAAGTCGACAGTGACGCAATCAGACCGATATTCGGGCCCTCAGGAGTCTCAATCGGACAAACACGACCATAGTGAGTCGGATGGACGTCACGAACTTCAAAGCCTGCCCGCTCACGGGTCAGACCACCGGGTCCAAGTGCAGAAAGACGACGTTTATGCGTGACTTCTGACAGGGGATTGGTCTGATCCATAAACTGAGACAACTGCGAGGATCCGAAAAACTCTTTAACCACGGCAGAAACCGGCTTGGAGTTAATCAGGTCGTGAGGCATCAAGCTATCGACATCCTGCAGACTCATCCGTTCTTTAATAGCCCGCTCCATCCGTACCAGTCCAACACGGTACTGATTTTCAAGCAGTTCGCCAACAGCACGAACACGCCGGTTACCAAGATGATCGATATCGTCAATCGTCCCTTTACCATTGCGCAGGTCGACCAGATAACGGACAACCCGCAGAATGTCCTCTTTGGTCAGTGTCGATAAGTCGAGAGGACTGTCAACACCAAGCTTGTGATTGAGCTTTAAGCGGCCAACGGCTGAGATATCATAGCGGTCAGCGTTAAAGAACAAACTCTCAAACAACGTCGTTGCAGTGCGGATCGTCGGTGGATCACCGGGGCGCAGACGGCGGAAGATTTCGATGATGGCATCTTCTGCCGTATCAACCTTATCAACCCGCAGTGTGTCACTCAAATATGAACCGACATAGAGGTGGTCGATAAACAGGATCGAAAACGTGTTGATCCCTTTGTCACGCAACTCCTCGAGTTTAGACTCTGTCAATTCACCATTACACTCAAGGACAACTTCACCGGTCGCTTCATCAACAATATCGCTGACAACAACCTGACCAACCAAATCCTCTTCGGTGATAGGAATCGACTCAATTCCCTCTTCTTTAAGCTTGCGAATAGCCGCACGGGTAAACTTGCGGTTTGCTTTAACCAGAACTTCACCACTCTTGGAGAGAACATCTGTACTGGCACGCTTACCGGCAAGCAGGTCAAAGTCGACCTTCTTGGAGTAGCCTTTACCATCCCAGGAAATATCTTCAAGATCGTAATAATAACGAAGGAGTTCTTCAGTCGTATAGCCAAGCGCCTTCAGCAGAACAGTTGCCGGAAGCTTACGCCGCCGGTCAATCCGAACCCAGAGAAGGTCTTTATGATCAAAATCAAAGTCAAGCCAAGAACCACGGTATGGAATAATCCGTGCACTGAACAAAATCTTTCCACTCGAGTGGGTTTTGCCCTTGTCGTGTGAAAAGAAAACACCCGGAGAACGGTGCAGCTGGCTAACGATAACCCGCTCAGTTCCATTGATGATGAACGTTCCGTTCTCAGTCATCAGTGGAATTTCACCGAAATAAACTTCCTGCTCTTTGATGTCACGGATCGACTGCGTTCCAGCCTCCTTATCTACATCCCACGTTACCAGACGAACCTTGACCTTGATTGGAGCCGCATAGGTCATACCACGCTGGTGACACTCCTCGACGTCATATTTCGGCGTCCCTAATCCGTAGGAGACATACTCCATTGAACAGGTATCACTGAAATCATGAATCGGGAAAACAGAGCGAAATACTGCCTCGAGACCGCTTTGTTTGCGCTCTGGCGAAGGCAGATCCGCCTGTAAAAATCTTTTATATGAAGTCTTCTGAATATCAATGAGGTTTGGAATATCGATGATATTCGTAACCTTTGCGAAGTGCTTTCTGAGAAGCGGATTATTCGCAAACGAATACGCCATGATTTCTCCTTTAGGGGTCAAAGTCACGAGTCAGTTACGACCCAGGCAGACACCACTATGGACCAAGTGAAGGTCCACCTCGGAACTATACCGAGGCTGACAACGACAATAGCCAAGGCCGCACAAGGCGACCTTGGCTAAATGCAAACCAATTGGGAAAGCGGACTATTTCAGCTCCACGCTAGCGCCGGCTTCCTCAAGTTGCTTTTGTACGTCAGCTGCTTCGTCTTTCGAAACACCTTCTTTAACAGTGCTTGGGACACCGTCAACCATCTCTTTGGCTTCTTTGAGGCCGAGACCGGTGATAGCACGTACTGCTTTGATAACGTTGATTTTCTTCTCACCAAAACTGGTCAGAACAACATCAAACTCAGATTTTTCTTCACCACCAGCAGCTTCGCCAGCAGCAGGAGCAGCAGCAACAGCGACAGGTGCAGCAGCGGATACGCCGAATTTCTCTTCGAGTTCTTTAACGAATTCAGACATTTCCAGAACGGTCATGTTCTCAATGTACTCAACAACTTGCTCTTTCGTAATTTCAGCCATTTTTTCCTCCGAATTTATGTGTGTATCTTTTTTGTTTTATTAATTAATTTAGCGATTAAGCAGCTTTGTTCTCACCAATAGCGTTCAACACCTGAACCAGTGAACGTGGAATTGCTGCCATAGTCCCAACAAAGTTGGTGACCGGTGCATTCATCGAGCTCAGTGCCTTCGCCAGCAATTCTTCGCGGCTTGGCAGGGCAGCTAATGCACTAATGTCAGCGACAGTCAGAAGCTTGCCACTCAAAACACCAGCTTTCAGCTCAAAAGCATCAATTTCTTTTGCAAACTTGCTGAGAATTTTAGCCGGGGCAACCGGATCAGTGCCAGACAGCGCAATTGCAGTCGGGCCAACACAGTATGGCTGCAGATCTTCTGAAGGGGTTCCCTGAGCTGCCAGTTTCAACAGCTTATTTTTGACAACCCGATATTCAACGCCTGCCTGAGTCAGTTCACGACGCAGCTGGGTCGCCTGCTCAACATTGATACCACGGTAATCGGCAACAAATGTTGCTTGAGTTTCAGCCAAACGCTGAGCGAGTTCCTGAACAATCTGTTCTTTTTCTGTTCGATTCATCTACTCTCCTCCTTTCGTAAAAGTCTTGGGATGTATAAATCCCGCCCAAGTCAAGTTGAGGGGGGAGAGACGAGAAAATCGTCACAGCACCCGTCAGCCTCGGTAGGTGGTCGGCCATTAAATGCGTTGCATACCTACGGTCTTTGACTCTGAGCCTGTAAATCAAGTAGCAATTACTTGAATAAAGCCTGCAGTTGTGTGATGTCGAGGTTAATTCCCGCGCCCATAGTACTGGAGAGAGAAACCTTTTTCAGGTAAGTCCCTTTTGCGGTTGAAGGCTTCGCCTTAATCAAGACATCGACCAGCGAGAGGATGTTCTCTCTCAGTTTATCGGCATCAAAAGAAACTTTACCAACCGGAGCATGAACAATACCGGCTTTTTCTACCCGATACTCAACCTTACCCGATTTTGCTTCTTCGACAGCCCGTGCGATATCCATTGTCACAGTGCCGACCTTAGGGTTAGGCATGAGACCACGGGGACCAAGGACCCGACCGATTTTGCCAACGACACCCATCATGTCCGGGGATGCGATAGCAGTATCGAAGTCAAACCAGCCGCCTTTGATCTTTTCAGCCAGATCATCAGCACCGACGAAATCAGCACCGGCAGCTTCAGCTTCCTGAGCTTTTTCACCTTTAGCGAAAACCAGAACGCGAACGTTTTTACCAAGGCCATTCGGAAGCACAAGTGCACCACGAATCATCTGATCTGCTTTACGCGGATCAACACCCAAACGCACACTGAGATCAACGGTTTCATCGAACTTGGCAAAAGAGCCTTGCTTAATCAGCTCAAGTGCTTCGTCAAGCCCATAGAGCTTAGAACGATCGACCAGTTCTTTCGATTTTTTGATGTTTTTACCTGTTGCCATCTTCTATCTCCACTACTCGCCGTCTCAGACGACTTCAATTCCCATGCTGCGTGCAGTACCTTCAATAATACGCATTGCAGCCTCTTCCGAGAAAGCATTGAGGTCCGGCATCTTCAGACGAGCGATTTCAAGAACCTGATCTTTGGTGACCTTACCAACCTTGTCCTTATTTGGTACACCTGAGCCTTTTTTCAACTTGGCAGCACGCAGTAAAAGCACTGCAGCCGGTGGCGTTTTGGTGATGTAGGAGAAGGAACGATCAGCATAAACGGTAATTACCACGGGGATAATTAAACCAGCCTGCTCCTGGGTCTTCGAGTTAAAATTTTTACAGAATTCCATGATATTGACCCCGTGCTGTCCAAGGGCGGGACCAACTGGCGGCGATGGATTTGCCTGACCAGCGGGAATCTGCAATTTGATCTGTCCGGTAATTTTCTTGGCCATTACTGACTCCTTAAACGAACGTAACGTTCATCCCAGCTTAGCTGGTTTTTTCTACTTGAATAAATTCTAGTTCAACCGGGGTAACCCGACCGAAAATACTGACCATAACTTTCAATGTTCCGCGATCGGGGCGAACGTCCTCTACCATGCCGGTAAAGTTAAGAAACGGGCCATCGACAACACGAACAGTTTCGCCAATCTCGAACTCAACCTTGGGCTTGGGCTTCTCGACGCCCTCTTCCATGCGATTTGTGATCTTGGCAATTTCTGCTTCGGGAATCGCCGGTGGGTTTTGTCCCCCGCCGACAAACCCGGTCACCTTTGCTGTTCCGGTGACGACATGCCAGGTCTCGTCATTAAGTTCCATTTTTACCAGGATATAACCCGGGAAAAATTTGCGGGTTGAGGTCTTACGCTCACCCTTACGCATCTCAACCACAGTCTCGGATGGAATCAGAATTTCTTCAAATTGATCCTCAACTGCCGTAGAGCGAATACGCTCTTCGAGATTCAGCTTTACTTTATTTTCATACCCTGAATAGGTATGCACGCCGTACCATTTCATTGCCATGGTAAAGTCCTTTTTCTCCTCAACCGAGGATCAGACGGATAAGGCGCGAAAGAATCATATCAACACCACCAAGAAAGACCGCACAGAGCAAAACCAGAACGATAACAACCGTCGTTGACGCATATGTGTCTTTCTTGGACGGCCAAGTAACTTTCTTTAGCTCTGCTTTGACGTTGGCAAAGAACTCGCTTACGTTTCCAATCATCGATCTACTGGCCTCGCTGAGGTACTAATTCGCAAAAAGTGGCAGGCCAGGAGGGATTCGAACCCCCAACACCCGGATTTGGAGTCCGGTGCTCTAGCCGTTAGAGCTACTGGCCTACGATTCAATCCTGACTTCTCTACCGTGCCTACTTGGTCTCTTTATGAGGAGTATGCTTCCGGCAGAAGCGACAGTACTTGTTAAACTCCAACTTGTCCGGAGTATTTCTTTTATTTTTTGTTGTGGTGTAGTTCCGCTGCTTGCACTCGGTGCAGGCAAGAGTGACAATGTCACGCATAGCACTTACCTCTTAAATCTTCCCCCCGGAAAACCGGGAGGAAGTGATTCACTAAATGTTGCTATTACTCGATAACTTCACTCACCACACCGGCGCCAACTGTACGGCCACCTTCGCGGATTGCAAAGCGCAGTTCTTTGTCCATAGCGATCGGGGTGATCAA
>JAMOPE010000342.1 GCA_027064785.1 Geobacteraceae bacterium | reverse complement strand
TTGCCCGGATGAATCTCGGTCGTATTGATAAAGAGACAACCGCTAATATCGGAACAATCCACGGAGGGATGGCATCAAACATCATCCCCGGTCAAATCAGCCTGCGTGGCGAAGTTCGCAGCCATAACATCGATAAATTAAGCCGACAAACCGAATCAATTATTGCCAGCGTGGAAGAAGAAGTCCGTAACGGAGCCATCACCATCAATGGTGAATCGGTACAGGCACGCATGGCGCTTGAAATAATCGATGACTATCCACCGATGCAGGTCGCAGATCATGCAGAAATTTTGCAGTTAATCTGTGAAGCGGGGGAAGCGATCAACCGACCACAACAAGTTTTGTCAGCGGGTGGAGGTTCTGATGCGAATATTTTCAACAGCAACGGAATCGAAATGGTCATCATGGGAACCGGCATGGAAAAAGTTCATACAATTGACGAGTACATTTCCCTTGCAGACATGGTCAAAACCAGTGAGCTTCTGATTGAGGTGATTCGGAGAGCCTAAGAACATCGACCCTCTAAAGGCAGTCGGAAAACAGATACGATGCAAGCAGCGAAAAAAATCAGAGAAATTCAGCCACCACCAATCACTGAAGTCAAAGGCTGGCTTGCCGGACGAACCTTCCCCGCAAACAAGCCTCTGATTGATTTATGCCAGGCGGTCCCCGGCTATCCTCCACCTGAGAACCTCATTGCACAATTGAAGACTTCGCTTGATGATCCATTGACCTACAAGTATACCCAGGATGAGGGTCTACCCGAGGTTCGTAAAGATGTCTGCAACTGGTATCAGCGTTATTACCGAAGCAGCCCGACAAATGACCAACTCTGCCTGACGATCGGAGCCAGTCAGGCCTTCTGGCTGGCAATGACAACCCTCTGCCAACCGGAAGATGAGGTTATTGTCCAACTGCCCGCCTATTTTGACCATCCGATGGGATTACACAGCCTTGGGATTAAACCGGTATTTGCTCCATTTGACCCCGAAACCGGTGGGCAACCGGACCTGAAGGTCATCGAAGAATTAATCACGCCAAAAACGAAAGCTATCCTTCTGGTCACCCCCAGCAACCCGACAGGGGCAGTTATTTCACCGCAACAGATCGAAACTTTTTTAGATCTCGCTCAGAGCCATGATATCGCCCTTGTCCTCGATGAGACATATAACTCGTTTATCGGTTCCGCTCCCCACAACCTTTTCGCACAGGACCGCTGGGCGGAAAATTTTATCCATATCGCATCATTCGGAAAAACTTTTGCTTTGACCGGATTACGTTGTGGAGCATTGATTGCTGACGAAGCATTCATCCGGCAGGCACTAAAGATACAGGACAGTATGGTCGTCTGTCAGCCCCGACCAACACAACTGGCACTGGCATACGGCTGTCGTCAACTTGATGACTGGGTCGCTGAAAATTGTGCCGCCATGAAACAGCGTCACGATCGATTTAAAGAGGACTTTCTTGCAGCAGAACTCAAGTTTGAACTGACGGCAAGCGGGTCATTCTTCGCCTGGATAAAGCATCCATGGAGTGAGTTAACCGGTCGGCAGGCAGCAAAACGCTTGGTTGACGAAGCAAATCTTATCTGTCTTCCCGGTGAAACATTTGGT
>JAMOPE010000341.1 GCA_027064785.1 Geobacteraceae bacterium | reverse complement strand
ATCATTTCTCCCAAAATTTTGCCCAAAGCTACCGCGACCGACCGACCGTGGTCAACTGCTCTATTATTCACCATCAATAAGACAAAAAAACGCCCACAAACTTTGGGTTGTTGTCCCTTTTTTGTTATGATGTTCCGATTCATACACGATGGAGGATTGACATGGATTACGGCATCACCCGCGAGCGGGCTCTGGAACTACTCGACCACCACCTTAGCACCCCCAATATGTTCAAACACTGTCTTGCCAGTGAAGCGGTGATGCGTGCATTGGCCCGCCATTTTTCCGAGGATGAAGAGTTGTGGGGACTGGCCGGTCTGCTCCACGATCTCGATGCCGAAGCGACCGCTGACGATATGAAGCAGCATACTCACCAAACCATCGCGATTCTACGTGAAGAGGGCGTCAACGAAGAAATTATCGATGCAATCCGCATGCACAATGAAGAAGCTCACGATGAAAAACGCAGCAAGCGGATTCACCATGCGCTGGCCGCCGGAGAAACCATCACCGGACTGATTATCGCCACAGCTCTGGTTTATCCCGATAAAAAACTCGGCAGTGTCAAACCCAAGTCGGTGCGCAAACGTTACAAGGAAAAACTTTTCGCCGCCGGAGCCAACCGTCAGATCATCGCCGAATGTGAACTGATCGATATTCCCCTCCCCGATTTCTGTGATCTCTGCCTAGATGCAATGAAAGACATTGCACCGGAACTGGGACTATAACTGATCATGAATCGTCAGGAAATGACCCGCCTACTGCAATCGCTGGCCGATGGTCAAATCAGCGTCGAAGATGGTGTCGAACACCTCAAACAGCTTCCGTTTGAGGATCTGGGGATCGCCCAGATCGACCATCATCGCGAACTCCGGCAGGGTGTTCCCGAAGTTATCCTGGGAGAAAGCAAAAGTTCTGAACAGCTTAAAATAATTGTTTCAGCAATGGCCCAGCGGGGACGCAATGTTCTGGTGACCCGCCTTGACGGAGAAAAAGGAACAGCTCTCGGCAACCAGTTTCCCGAAGGAGAATACGATAATACCGGTCGAACATTCTGCCTGATTCAGCAGAAGATTAAAAACAGTGGCCGCGGCAAAATACTGGTGATCTGTGCCGGGACCTCGGATCTGCCCGTTGCCCGTGAAGCCGTCACCACGGCCCGGATGCTGGGAAATGAGGTCGAAGAACTGATCGATGTCGGGGTTGCCGGAATCCACCGGCTTCTCGCCCGGCAGGAATTGTTACAGCAGGCAGAGGTTCTGATTGTCATCGCTGGAATGGAAGGGGCTCTCCCATCAGTCGTCGGTGGTCTGGTCGCCAAACCGGTCATCGCCGTTCCCACCTCGGTTGGTTACGGTACCGCTTTTGGTGGGATTGCCGCTTTGCTCGGAATGTTGAATTCGTGTGCCAGCGGAGTCACAGTCGTCAATATCGACAATGGTTTCGGTGCCGCCTTTGCGGCAAACCGGATTAACCGAAAGTAAAAAGAGGGGCTGAAAATTCCCAGGGGTCACAAGAATGATCCCCTCTCCCTCAGGGAGAGGGTGGCGCGTTAGCGTCGGGTGAGGGGAAACAACGATCACAGCCCCCCTCATCCGCCCTTTCGGACACCTTCCCCT
>JAMOPE010000340.1 GCA_027064785.1 Geobacteraceae bacterium | reverse complement strand
CACGTCCCTCAAGCAGTGGAGGAATACTTTGCGCTTGGATGGGCGAAGGTGTTTCGTAACCGACTTCGTCGATAACTTTGAATAGAGCTGGTGCGAGGTTGAGATCTTTGAACGATGGGCCATTTTCTTCAGACATAGTTTTCCTGTTGTTAATTTAGTTGATTTTTTGCAAAAGACGCGCACCTTAACCTATTTGGCGGGTGAGTGCCAGCTAAATGTTTAAACTTTCGTTACTTTTTTGCCTTTCCACAGGATCAGCAGCAACGGTAACAGCGTTAAATTGGCAAACATTGCGATCAGCATTGCCAGACTGGTGAACAGCCCGAAGTAGATGGTCGGGATGAAATTCGATAACGTCAGAATCGAGAAGCCGATAATAATTGTGATTGATGTGTAATACATGGCCCGGCCGACACTGTCGTGACAGCGATGCATGGTGGCGAGGTAATCACCATCGATAACAAGTTCTTCGTTAAAGCGATGAACATAGTGAATTGTATCGTCAACAGCGATACCAATAGTGATCGCGGCAATGGTGATGGTCATAATATCGAGCGGGATTTTCAGCCAGCCCATCAAGCCGAGGACCATCCCTGCAGAAATCAGGTTGGGAAGAATTGAGATGATAGCCAGCCGCAGCGAGCGGAACTGGATCATGAACATCAGCATAATGACAAAGAAAACGACTCCGATTGTCATAATCTGTGAACTGAAGAGGCTTTGCAGGACATTGTTGTAGAGAACGAACATGCCGGTCAAATGAACCTGCTCCGGCTTCAAATTCAGCTTATTTGTCAGGTCGAAACGGATTTTATCGAGGAGCGCTGCCCGGTGAAGGTTCGGGTTGGAATCGATGACCCGCAGAGAAAAGCGAACCTGATTTCCATCCTCAGCCATGTATGGACGAAACAGGGCATCATTAATCACCCCGGGAATTTTCTTGTGGATGACCGCCAACGAAATGTTATCGAGCGGCTGATCTTCATTGAGCTGCTCCATCATCTCAAACGTGGTTGCCAGTGATAAAACTTTACCGGTTTCTGGGAGCCCGTCGAGATAGTTATGGATATTTTTCAGGTGATCAATCTGGTAACTGTTGTACCAGTAACTGCTCCCGGAGAGACCCGCATCTTCCTCTTCATCACCAAAGAAGTCGTCTGAAAAAGGATCATCCTCTTCGTCAACAGCTTGTGATTTCTGCGCCGTGAAAAAGTCGGGATCGGCATCAAGGACGATATCAAGCGGGGTTGTCCCGCCCAACTCCTTATCGATCTTTTCCATCCCCTGATAGATCTCAGTTGATGGCTTGAAATAATCGATGAATCGGTTCTCAACGGTGAGTTGTGACATGCCGATGATACTGAAAATCGCAAGGGATGAAAAGATTAGCAGTGTCGCTGTGGCACGGTGGGTGACCCAATGGGCGCAACGGTGAGTGATAATCCCGGTCACATCAACCTTCGGTGAAAATTTGACCGGATTTTTAAAGAGCATCAATCCCGCCGGGAAAATGGCGAATGAAATCAGCAGCGCAAAGGTGATACCGATAGCCATCATCCAGCCGAAATCGATGACCGGACGAATATCACTGGTTAGAAGTGAAACAAACGCAACAATTGTTGTCAG
>JAMOPE010000339.1 GCA_027064785.1 Geobacteraceae bacterium | reverse complement strand
TTGGCGTTGCCACCGTGGCTGCAGATACCATGCTGGATGATAAGGTTGTTGAGTCTTCGGTGACCGAGCAGGTGGAACAGCAGTTACGTGAACTGTCTGAGGCCGAACTCAAAGAGGTTGTCGCCAAGGTTGCCGGTCCAATGATAGAAAAACTTGCCGGTGAAATGCTTGAGCAGATTGCCTGGGACGTTGTTCCTGATCTGGCAGAAGCAATGATCAACGAAGAGATTCGGAAAATCAAAGAGGGTGCTGAATAGCGACACTTCTTCTAAACAATATAAAGTGTGTCTCTTTGGGGGGCAGCAGGGAAATCTTGACATCCTTGCTGCCCCCCTTTATTGTCCCTGCCCATATATTAGATAACTTGCAACCTTTTTTTAAACCAAGGATTGACCCGACATGAAGATTGAATTACCCAAAGGTTATGAACCTGCACAGGTAGAGAAAAAATGGTTTGACGTCTGGGAACAGCGTGGCGACTTTCACGCTGATGAAAATTCATCAAAACCCCACTATTCGATCGTTATTCCTCCTCCCAATGTCACTGGTGTTCTCCATATGGGGCACGCTCTGAATAATACTCTGCAGGATATTCTTTGTCGCTGGAAGCGGATGTCCGGCTACGAAGTCCTGTGGATGCCGGGGACCGATCACGCCGGGATTGCAACGCAGAATGTTGTTGAAAAACAATTGACTGCTGAAGGAAAAGATCGTCATGACCTCGGTCGTGATGCCTTTGTCGAGCGGGTCTGGAAGTGGCGTGAGGAGTCGGGTGGTCAGATCATCAATCAGTTGAAACGCCTTGGCGCATCATGTGATTGGCAGCGCGAGCGTTTCACGATGGATGAGGGGTTATCTAAGGCTGTCCGCGAAGTTTTTGTCACCCTGTATGATGATGGCCTGATTTACCGTGATAACCGCCTGATCAACTGGTGCCCACGTTGTCATACTGCGCTGTCGGATCTTGAGGTCGAGCATGACGACAAGCAGGGAAACCTCTGGCATTTGCGTTACCCGGTGAAAGGGACTGATCGCTATCTGGTTGTTGCGACAACCCGGCCTGAAACGATGCTTGGGGACACCGCTGTTGCTGTTCACCCCGAAGATGAGCGTTATCGGGAACTGATTGGTCAAAGTGTTGTCCTGCCACTGACAGGGCGGGAAATTCCAATTATTGCCGATGACTATGTCGATGTGGAGTTTGGTAGCGGCGCGGTTAAGATTACCCCCGCTCATGATTTTAATGACTTTGAAATCGGCAAACGTCACGACCTCGAATTTATCAACGTTCTCGATGAGTCAGGTATGATCAACGAAAACGGCGGTGATTATGCCGGGATGGAGCGTAATGCTGCCCGTGCAAAGGTTGTTGCTGATTTTGATGCGCTGGGATTGCTTGAGAAAGTCGATGACTATACCAATGCTGTCGGTGAGTGTTACCGCTGTAAGACCGTTGTTGAACCCTATATGAGTAAGCAGTGGTACGTTGCAGTTAAGTCGCTTGCCGCTGAATCAATCAATGCGGTTGAGTCGGGTGAGACAAAAATCCTGCCGCAGCAGTGGGAAAAGACCTACTACGAGTGGATGTATAATATCCAGGATTGGTGTGTCAGTCGCCAGATTTGGTGGGGACACCGGATTCCGGCCTGGTTCTGTGATGATTGTGGTGAAATCACCGTTTCGCGTGATGATGTTTCGGTTTGTAAACATTGTGGCAGTGCCAATCTGCATCAGGAAACAGATGTCCTTGATACTTGGTTTTCATCAGCGTTATGGCCGTTTTCAACCATGGGTTGGCCGGAGCAGACGCAGACCCTACAAAAATTTTATCCGACCAGCTGTCTTGTTACCGGTTTTGATATTCTGTTCTTCTGGGTTGCCCGTATGATGATGATGGGCCTTAAATTTATGGATAAAGTTCCTTTTAATGAGGTCTATATTCACGCTCTTGTTCGTGATGCCCAGGGTCAGAAGATGAGCAAGAGTAAGGGGAACGTCATTGATCCTCTGACGATCGTCGATGAATACGGTGCAGATGCTTTCCGTTATACCTTGTGTGCTTTTGCTGCGATGGGTCGTGATATTAAATTGTCGACTGACCGGATCGGCGGCTATCGTAATTTTGTCAATAAACTCTGGAATGCCAGCCGTTTTGCACTGATGAACCTCGAGGAATTTGTTCCTGCAAAAAAAGGGCTTGCCGGTCTTGAGTTGTCACAGGCTGATCAGTGGATTCTCAATCGCTATGCTTTCGCGACCGAAGAGGTGAATAAGGCACTGGCTAATTACAAGTTCAATGACGCTGCCAGTATCCTCTACTCATTTACCTGGCACGAATTCTGTGACTGGTATATTGAGCTGAGCAAAGATAATTTATATGGTGACGATGAGGCTGCCAAGACGGCAACACAAAATGTCCTGTTTACCGTTCTGGAAGGGTTGCTGAGGTTGCTCCATCCGATTTTACCGTTTGTGACCGAAGAAATCTGGCATGCTCTGCCGGGTGAGAGACCTGCTGATTCAATTATGAAGGCCAGTTATCCGACTGCAGCCATCATTGTAACGGATGATACGGTTGTTGCCGATATGGAACTGGTGATGGATGTCGTACGTGCTATCCGTAATGTTCGTGGTGAGCTCGATGTCCCACCGGGGAAAAGGATAAAGGTTGTCCTCGATTGTAAAACAGCGGATGTGGTTGCTGCGATCCAGGCCGGGCAGGGATATATCCACTCACTGGCCCGGGTTGAAGATCTTGACGTGGGTGTTGCCGTTGAACGTCCCAAGCAGGCATCAACTCAGGTCGCCGGTGAGGTTGAGGTCCTCATCCCTCTGGCTGATCTTATCAATGTCGAGGAGGAGGAAACACGGTTGATCAAAGAGATTGAAAAGATCCAGAAGGATGTTGATTTCTTCAATAAAAAACTCTCCAATGAAAAATTTGTGGCGAATGCCCCGCCGCAGGTGCTTGAAAAAGATCGCGGAAAGCTGGCAGCAGCAGAAAAAAAACGGGAAATTTTGCAACAGAGTCTTGAAAAAATTCAAGCGCTAAAATAAATGTTTGCGAATGACCGGAAAGGCATACTTTTCCGGTCATTTTTGTGGATGCAAACCGTTGTAGATGCTGGGCTCTCTAAATGATTAGAAATTTCTATTTATGGTTTTTTTTGTTTAATTTTATAACAATGTTTAGTATACAGTATACGATTTGTTTTTCACTGTGAGCTTGGATAATCGTGTTTTCAGCTCCAGTTTTGTTTTGACGCCGAAAGGATGTCGAAGATGAACAGGAGGATAAAGTTCTGGCGGGGACCGCCGGAGCTATGTTTCAGGGTTCAGTTTCAGGAGGTGAGAAGATCTGGCCCGGGATGACTTGAGCAGGTATTGGTGATTGAATTTGGGAGATAAGTCCTGATTGACAATCGTTTCACATTCTCGAGGGATATTTAACTATGAATCTGTTTAAAAGTACTGTAGGAAGAAAGATTCTGATGGCGGTGACTGGACTCTGTCTGGTTGGTTTTATTTCTGTCCATCTTCTTGGCAACTTGTCGGTTTTTGCAGGGCCCGACGGTATCAATGCCTACGCTGAGCATCTGCATTCACTGGGACCATTGGTCTGGATTTTCCGCCTGATTATGTTGGGTCTGTTTGCTGTCCATATTACTTTCGGGGTGCAACTCTACCTTGAAAATAAGGCTGCCACGCCGGACAATTACGCTGTTCAAAAAACACTTGTAACAACCTTTTCGGCTAAAACTATGGTTTTTACCGGTCTGATTGTTCTGGCCTTCTTGCTCTATCATCTGCTCCATTTTACTGTGCAGATTACTAATCCTGATATTTCGGCACACAACATAGCTCTAGATGCCGCTAATCGTCTGGATGTTTTTACCATGGTTACAGCTAGTTTCCAGAATGCTTTTATTGCTGGAATCTATATTGTAGCGATGATCGCTCTGCTTCTGCACCTGATGCATGGCATCTCCAGTTGGGTTCAAACTTTTGGCTGGAGCTCAGGTCCTAGCCAAGACAAAGTAACTGCAATTGGTAAAATCGTGGCTATCGTTTACGGACTGGCTTACATCGCTATTCCATTACTACTTCTCGCTCGCATTGTGAAATAGGGGGCTTATTGTGATATTAGACGGAAAAGCACCTACAGGTCAGGTCGATACATCTTGGGATAGATACCGCGAAGACATGAAGTTGGTAAATCCTTCCAATAAAAGAAAATATAAAATTATAGTTGTCGGTAGTGGCTTGGCCGGTGGTGCCGGCGCTGCAAGCCTTGGTGAACTTGGCTACAATGTTGATTGTTTCTGTTATCAGGACAGCCCCCGCCGTGCCCACAGTATTGGTGCCCAGGGTGGTATCAACGCCGCTAAAAACTATCCAAGTGACGGCGACAGCATCTATCGCTTGTTCTATGATACCGTTAAAGGCGGTGATTTCCGCTCCCGTGAAGCTGACGTTTGGCGTCTGGCTCAGGTCTCCAACAACATTATTGACCAGTGTGTTGCACAGGGTGTTCCTTTTGCTCGCGACTATGCTGGTTACCTTGATAACCGTTCTTTTGGCGGTGCTCAGGTCTCCCGGACTTTCTACGCTCGTGGTCAGACCGGTCAGCAGCTGTTACTCGGTGCTTACTCGGCACTGTCACGCCAGATCAAGAACAAAACTGTGACCATGCACCCTCGGACCGAGATGCTCGATCTGGTCGTTGTTGATGGTGTTGCCAAGGGAATCACTGTTCGTAACCTGATGACCGGTGAGATTGAGTCTCATTGGGCCGATGCTGTTGTTCTGGCAACAGGTGGTTATGTCAACGTTTTCTATCTGTCGACCAATGCAATGGGTAGCTCGGTTACTGCAATCTGGAAAGCTGTTAAGAAGGGTGCTTACATGGCGAACCCTTGTTACACGCAGATTCACCCAACCTGTATTCCAGTTCATGGTGAGCATCAATCCAAGCTGACTTTGATGTCCGAATCACTGCGGAATGATGGCCGTATCTGGGTTCCGAAAAAGGCGGAAGACTGTGACAAGCACCCGAGTGAGGTTCCTGAAGAGGGTCGTGATTACTACTTGGAGCGTAAGTATCCTTCCTACGGTAACTTGGCTCCACGCGATATTTCCTCACGGTCAGCAAAAGAAGCCTGTGATGACAATCGTGGTGTTGGGCCAGGTAAAAGGGGTGTTTACCTCGATTTTGAGGCTGCGATTAATCGCGTTGGTAAAAAGACGATTGAAGACCGCTACGGTAACCTGTTTGATATGTACGAAAAGATTACCGATGAGAATGGATATGAGCGCCCCATGCGCATTTATCCAGCGCCTCACTATAATATGGGAGGCCTTTGGGTCGATTACGAGTGTCAGAGTAATATCCCGGGGCTGTTTGTCCTTGGTGAAGCTAACTTCTCAGTTCACGGTGCTAACCGCCTCGGTGCTTCAGCATTGATGCAAGGACTGGCTGACGGCTACTTCGTTATTCCTTACACCATTGCTCCATATTTAGCCTCAATTAAGAATCCTGGTGAGATCAAAGAAGATCATGCCGAGTTTAAAAAGTCTGTTGAGGATGTTGAAGCTCAGACCAACAAACTTCTCTCTATTAATGGTAAAAAAACTGTCAGTGAACTGCATAAAGAGCTTGGTAACATTATGTGGGAAAATGTCGGTATGGCGAGAAGCAAAGAGAGCCTCACTAACGCTCTTAAACTAATTCCAGAACTTCGTGATGAATTCTGGAACAACGTCAAGGTGACGGGTGAAGGTAAAGAACTCAACCAGCAGTTGGAAAATGCTGGTCGGGTTGCTGACTTCTTAGAATTTGCCGAAATGATGGCTGAGGATGCCCTGAACCGCGAAGAATCGTGTGGTGGTCACTTCCGGGTAGAGCATCAGACCGACGAAGGCGAAGCGATGCGCGACGATGAGAACTTTAGTTATGTCGCTGCCTGGGAGTTCAAGGGTGTTGGTAAAAAACCAGAACTACACAAAGAACCTTTGAAATTTGAAAGAGTTCATCTTGCCGTGAGGAGTTATAAATAATGGACCTTACATTGCATGTATGGCGCCAGAAGGGGCCACAAGACAAAGGAAAACTGGAGACCTATCAAGCTAAGGATGTCAGCCCTGACATGTCCTTTCTTGAGATGCTGGACGAAGTTAATGATGGGTTGATCAAATCGGGGAAAGATCCGATTGCATTTGACCATGACTGTCGTGAAGGTATCTGTGGCATGTGTTCGCAGGTTATTAATGGTCGTCCTCATGGTAAGCAGGAAAAAACCACTGTCTGTCAGTTGCATATGCGTCAGTATAACGACGGTGATGAGATTTTCATCGAGCCGTGGAGGGCAAAAGCTTTCCCGGTCCAGAAAGACCTGATTGTTGATCGTTCGGCACTCGATGTTATTATGCAGGCTGGTGGTTATGTCTCCTGTCATACCGGTGGTGTGGATGATGCGAATGCTATGCTTATTCCCAAACCAATTGCCGATTACGCGATGGATGCTGCCGAATGTATCGGTTGTGGTGCTTGTATTGCTGCCTGTCCTAACAGCTCAGCAATGCTTTTCACCGGCGCCAAGGTTGCTCAATTGGCAGCCTTGCCACAAGGCAAGCCTGAAGCTAAAAAACGGGTTAAGGCAATGACTGAAGCTCTTCTTGAAGAAGGTTTTGGTAACTGTACTAACCACTATGAATGTGAGGCTGCATGCCCGAAAGGGATCAGTGTCAAATTTATTGCTAAGTTGAACCGTGAATACCTGAAGTCTTTGCTCCCTTCATCTACCGGAGTTTAATGCTTTTAGATTCACATTAAGGTTGGATGAAAAAAGGCGGATCTTTGATCCGCCTTTTTTTTACTGAAATTGCTGAGATTGCCATGGGAAACTGGTTTGCAAAACTTTTGAAACGGCGGAAGTCGACTGCTGATTTAACAGCAGAAGGATCTTTGTCTGACCTGTTGCCCTTTAACATGGAAGACGAAAATGATCTGATCTCTACTGACCGCTTACACGTTGTCAGGCAGTTCCGTGATAATGTTGAGGGGCAGCTCAAGATCATCCAGTTAGCATTGCAGGCTAACTCGGTTGTCCTTTATTGGTCCGCTTTCACAAGTGATCAATTGGTTCCGTACTCCTTCCTCAGTTCATCCTCTACGTTTGATATTAAATCAATTCCGGCAGCAACAGGCATTCTTGGTGCTTTGAAACGCCAAAGTGAGATTTCATTGTTCCCCTGTCATGCAGAATCACCGGCAATTCCCTACTATAGAAAAAATCCTGATCGTGGAAGTTTTTTTGCAAAGGTTGTTGCCTGCTCTGCTGCCGGTCAGCATGCCCAGGGCGATTTTGGTGTTTTATGCGTTGATCGTCACAGCGATGAAGACTGGACTCAGAATGAAAAATTGTTGATTGAAACAGCTGCAGAACGGATTATCAGTTATTTACTGCTGTCTCGGGACCTGTTGTTTACTGATGTCGAACGTCGAACCCTGCAGCTTGTCTTTAACGGTTTGCAGGGGCTGAATTCGGCTCTCGCTCTCGATTCTGTTTACAGTGCAGCAGAGAAGGCATTAGAGCAAATTGTTGAGGCCGATTATTTTGCCGTCAGCCTCCTTGAGGGTGACAGCCACAAGCTTTGTTATGTCACGGGTGATTTTTCTGAGGGTTATATCAACAAAACATTCAGTCTTGATGATTCGCTGGTTGGGCAGGTTGTAAAGTATCGACGTGCTCTCCCCGAAAATTCAACACGGTCGCTCCTTGCCCCGGTTGTGAACGGTTTGAAACTGTTCGATACCTGTCAATCGGTACTGGTTGTCCCACTGCTGCAGGAAGATGGACCGGTGACCGGTGTTTTGATCATCGCCAGTCGTAAACAGAAAAAGATCAGCCGCAGTTGCCGTGAAATGATGATAGTCATTGCTTCGCAGGTTGCTATTAAAATTGAGCTTGCCCGCTCCCATCACCAGATTCAACAGATGACGATTACCGACCCGCTCACGGGAATTGCTAATCGTCGGGCCTTTCAGCGCGGATTCTCCGCAATGTCGGATCGTGCCCGGCGACGTGATGGATCATTCTGTCTGATTATTTGTGATATCGACTTTTTTAAGCTGGTCAACGATACTCATGGCCATTCTTTTGGTGATGTCGTGATTCAACGGGTTTCATCACTCTTAAATGAAATTGTTCGAGCCGGCGACCTTGCGGCCCGGATTGGTGGCGAAGAATTTGCGGTTCTGCTTGAGGATACTGGTTTAGAAGGGGCTTTTGATGTTGCAGAGCGACTGAGGAAGAAAGTTGAATCTCTCGGTTTGTTTTTTGAGGGGAAGGCTGTTCCTATCACGATTTCGCTGGGAGTTGCCGCTTTTCCACACGACAGTGATAATCAGGAAAAATTATTCAGCTATGCCGATCAAGCCCTCTACCACGCAAAAGAAACGGGTCGAAATCGTTCAGTATGCTGGTCAAAAAGGACTTAATCTTTCTGCAGCAGCACAGTACTAAATTCAGTTAATAGCCGATTTTTAATGACGGTGCAGCCTGCCCGCTGAAATGCCTGCCGGACATCAAAATTATATTCCCAGAGTACTCCTGAAAGAATAATTGCTGCTCCCGGGTTAGCTTTCGCAACCAAATCAGCCGTAATAGCGAGAAGGATATCACCGTAGATATTTGCTAGGATCAGATCAAACCCTTTTTCCTCCAGTTGATCCAATGTGCCACATTGATGAGTGATGTCT
>JAMOPE010000338.1 GCA_027064785.1 Geobacteraceae bacterium | reverse complement strand
GGAGTTCACTGTCTTCAGCACCCGGATATGGAGACCGGGATCGTGCTCGAGGTCTACAGCAAGGTCGTTGATGCAGATTTCTGGATTACGCAACTTGCCCAGTAAACTGATGACCGATGACGAAAAACTGGGGATTTCAAAAGAATCCAGATCGACCTTCGTTTTTTTCTTTTTCCCAAACAGAAAACCCATAACCGCTATCAATCCCCGCGCCGCGCCAGTTTATTCGAAAAAATGGAAAGAAGTCCCCCCAGCATAATATAGCCCGTCGATACTTCAAGCATCACGACAATCTGCCCTCCGATTGTCTGTGGGACAACATCACCGAATCCCAGTGTTGTCAACGTGACAACACTAAAATAGAGCGGTGAAATTTTAGTTGGATATAAACCGTAATCGATCCCGACAAAAGGGTAAAGGAAGGTAAACGTCAGGAGCAAAACCCCGATACAACAGCACCAGCGAAACATACTGCGCCCACAGTCACATGTCCATAACCACGGATAATAGAGAATCTTCGAGACCCAGTTATAAGAACGAAATTCCTTGATAAAGTTCTGGTCGATGATCTCCCGCCGCATCAAATAAGCACCGGAAAAATTGACATCGCGGATATCAACCCCGATCCAATTGGCAGTTTTAAATTGACGCATCATCCGCAACCGGGCATGGCGTAAATCAGCATTGCTGAAATTGCTCTTGTCAACTGATGAAAGGGACAACTCGGCGTAACGCAAGTCTGTCTCGGTCAGATCGGTCGAAAGCAGATTCGCCTCGCGCAACCTGGCATGGTGTAGGTTGGCGCAACTGAGATTGGCATGTTCCAGATTCGCCTGAGTCAGCGTTGCCCGTTCCAGATTGGCTCTAAAAAAACTGGCGTGGCTCAAATTGGCGCGGCCGAACCCGGCGCGCTTGCAGTTTGCCCCATCCAGAATCGCCCCTTCCAGATTAGCCGTCGAAAACTCGGCACCCTCCAGGTTCGCATCCTGAAAATTAGTTTCGCGCAAATCGGCCGCAAACAGCTGGGCACCACTGAGATCCCGCCCCGACAAATCAAGTCCACGCAAATCAGCACCGTTGAGGTTCGCACCACGCAAATCGGCATCAGGGGAAAGAACTTTTTCACGTATCTGTTCAGGCGTCAGAGAGAGCATATCAGTCCAAAATTAAATATAATTCACGGAAATGTTTAATCTATAGTATGCCCTAATTTTTGTCAATCTGATTTGGCGAGTAGAGCAAGAGAACTCCAGAGCCTACGCCAAAAACAGATCATAGCCACACTTCAGCATCAGCAACGCCAGAACAAAACGGAATACAGGAATGACAACCTTATCGGCGTTATTGATGACCAAACCACTTCCCAGCCAGTTTCCACAAATCGCCCCGGCAATAGCCACAAAAGCAATCGGCCAGAAAATCAATCCATGATACAGAAAATAGGCAAAAGCAGAGACGTTGGAAGCATAATTGACAATCCGGGCATTGGCACTGGCTTCACGGGTGGTCATGTGGAGAAACAGCATGAAAGCAAGCAGCAGAAAGGTTCCGGTTCCGGGGCCAAAAATACCATCGTAGCCACCGATAAAAAAACCGGCCAGTGTCGAGCGGAAAGCAACCTGCGACTGG
>JAMOPE010000337.1 GCA_027064785.1 Geobacteraceae bacterium | reverse complement strand
AGCCATACGTGAAAAATCTGAAAATGCCAAATCACACATCAGTACTCTGGTAGACTCCATAGCGGAACAACTGCAAACCTATGGAAAGGGCGTCCGGGAAAGTGAAGAAGCAAAACTGTTGAAGAGTCGCTATATCCAATTAGAGGCAAAGGCCGCCCTGCTAAAAGCTCGTCTGGCAGAGAAAACCGACGCAACCGGGAAACAGGCTGTCGCTTTTCTGGATGAATCCCAAGCCTGGTATGACAGCTTGAAGGCACAGGCCTCACAGCGTTGGGAGAAGGAGTTAGCAGGTATGTCGGTACGCATTGATGAGGCAAAAAAGGCAGTGGTGCGAAAAGACAAGCAAGCGCGTGCCAAGCTCGCAGAGTTGCTGGAAAAGGCGGCACAAATGATCAATGATGAAGAGTCAGCTAAATAAAACTTCATAGATAAAATGCCGGCGAGAAATGGATCTCTTCGTCGGCATTTTATATTGATAGCGATGCATCAGCAATTTTTGCTGTAGAGAATGGATTAGAATGAAGACCGATATTTTAAATATATTTTTTTCTTTTTCCCTTTTTTCTATTCTTGGCTGGATGCTGGAGGTTTTCTATCGTTCAGTACGTGACAAACGACTCGTCAACCCCGGTCTTTTAGCGGGACCATATCTTCCCCTTTATGGTGCTGGTGCCTTGGTTCTCATTGTCGCTGTTTCTTGGTTACAGGGTTCCCCGGTTATAATGAAAGTATTGGCTTATTTAGTTATCACGACCACCCTTGAGTTCGGTTCTGGATTTATGGCCAAATACTTTTTTAATGCCACTCTTTGGGACTATTCGGATCAGTCTTTCAACTATAAGGGGCACATTTGCCTAAAGTTTTCTATTTACTGGGTACTTCTGGCTTTTGTCTTTGAATCTTTCATCCTGCCCCTTTATCAGCAACTGGTGATGTCTCTATCAGCGCCGATACAATGGTTTTTTGTGGGGATGGTATTTTCTCTGATGCTTATCGATTTTATAGTAGTTTCTATGCGCCATTTTCTACACATGACGCCTGAAGAAAAAAAACAGCTCAAAGCACAATTTAACAAGACAGCAAAACCATTGCTTGAGCTGCCCGAGGTCGCCTCTCTTGCGCAATACAAACATCATCGTGGCAAGACCAGATTGGATCATGTCACGGAGGTGGCACAACTGAGTTTTCTCTGGGGACAACGGCTGTCTCTGAATGGGGAGGCAATTATCAGAGGTGCCCTGTTACACGATCTTTTCTATTATGATTGGTTACGTGAAGGTCCAAGGTTCCACGGGTTCAGACACCACAATATCGCCCTTAAGAATGCCCGTAAAATAACCCGATTATCCAAAAAAGAAGAAGATATTATTAAAAAACACATGTGGCCGTTAACTGTAGTTCCCCCAAGGTCTATGGAGTCATGGATCGTTTCATTGGTGGATACCTTTTGCTCAACCAGGGACTACCTGAGCATCGAGAATAATGCAAAATCGGCAAAAACAGACGCAGTACAAGCTGGCATAGAAACAGAGGACACCAAAAAATGGACAATATAGATGAATTTTTTTTCTCCGGAATCGACATTGGCTCAACAACTGCCAAAGTTGTCATCACCGATAAAGATGGCCGGGTAGTTTTTTCTCGCTACCGTCGCCACCAGGCAGAAACCATAGAAACGGTGCGCTCCATTTTCAAAGAAGCCCTTGCGCTGTTGGGGGATGTACAACTCGACCTGGCAGTGACAGGCTCTGCCGGCATGGGAGTAGCAGAGACCTACGGACTCCCTTTTGTCCAGGAGGTAGTCGCTTCAGCTCAGTTTATAAAAAAATCTTTTCCGCAGACCAGAACCTTTATTGAAATAGGCGGAGAGGACTCCAAAATTATATTTTTTGATAAACAATTTCGCCCAGATATTCGGATGAATGGAACCTGCGCCGGAGGAACCGGGGCTTTTATCGATCAAATGGCGGTGCTGCTTAATGTTGATGTGGCAGAGTTGAATAGCCTCGCCGCAAAATCGACCAAAATTTATCCAATTGCTTCCCGGTGCGGTGTCTTTGCCAAAACCGACATTCAAGCCTTGCTGAGCCAGCACGTATCTAAAGAAGATATTGCCGCATCAATATTTCGTGCGGTCGCCATTCAGGTTGTCACCGCTTTGTCACGCGGTAGAGAAATGAAAAAGAAGATTCTTTTTGCCGGGGGCCCCCTGACCTTCTACCCTGGTTTGCGTCGTGCCTTTGTCGATCTATTGGAAATCACGAATCCAGATGACCTGATCATGCCGGATCATTCCGAGTTGCTACCCGCAATGGGAGCGGCAATGGTACGTAATGGCAGCCCATGTCGAAGCATTATCAGTAAGTTGTTAGCTCTGGCGGAGTCAGAACCCCTCCGTATGACCGCTAACGCCAACAACAACCTGCCCGCCATGTTTAACAGTAAGGTCGAATTTGCCGGCTGGAAAAAACGCCACGAACAGCACCGGGTTGCCCGTATCCATCTTTCCAAAACAAAAGGGAAAGATCTTTTCCTGGGTATTGACTCCGGCTCAACTACCACCAAGATTGTTCTGACTGACGAGAATGGAACCTTGGTTGACAGTTATTACCACGCCAACAATGGTGACCCGATTCAAGCAGTACAAGTGGGTTTGGCTGAAATCAAAGAAAGGTTTTCTGCCGCTGGCCTGCTTCCCCGTATCGTCCGCTCAGCGGCTACCGGTTACGGTGAAAGTCTGATCAAGGCAGCTTTCGGGTTGGATGACGGGGCGGTAGAGACGATGGCACATTATCGAGCGGCTCGCCATTTTGAACCGGAGGTTTCTTTTATTATCGACATCGGTGGTCAGGATATGAAAGCTATCTATATTCAGGATCATTCCGTTGCAGAGATACAGGTCAATGAAGCCTGTTCCTCAGGATGTGGCTCTTTCATTGAAACCTTTGCCCGTTCGCTGGGATATGGGGTCGAAGAATTTGCCAGGATTGCCTGCGACAGCAAAGCTCCCTTTGATCTGGGAACCCGCTGCACAGTTTTCATGAACTCAAAAGTTAAGCAGGCTCTTCGCGAAGGGGCGAGTGTCGCCGATATTTCAGCCGGGTTGGCTTATTCGGTGATTAAAAATGCCCTGTACAAGGTACTAAAACTAAAGAACTTCGATGTCCTGGGAAACAAAATCGTTGTTCAGGGGGGAACCTTCCGCAATCAGGCTGTCTTGCGAGCGTTGGAGATTTTACTGAACAAAGAGGTTGTGAACCCCGATATCTCCGAGTTGATGGGGGCATACGGTGCCGCTCTGACAGCCCTTGCAAATCATCGTATCGCTCTTGCACGTCCTGCCGGAAAATATCACCACCAGGGCTTGTCTATTGAGCAATTGGAAGAAAGTAGCTCTTTTACAAAAAAGAAGATTCGGTGTCAGAAATGTGAAAACGGCTGCTCGGTTTTACAACTGACCTTTACCAATGGCAACCATTACTATACCGGCAATCGTTGCGAACGTTATTTCAGCAACAGTCAAGACAGGCAACACCAAGGGGAGAATCTGATTGATGCACAACTGAAACTTTTATTTGAACGCAAGATGGAACCTGAAGGGAGACCAATTCTCACTTATGGCGTGCCCCGTTGCCTGAACATGTATGAAAATTTCCCCTTCTGGTGCACCTTTTTAACCCGCTGCGGTTTCAAAGTGATCCTCTCATCCAATTCTAATTTTGCAATTTACGAAAAAGGATTTTCCACCGTCATGTCGGAAAACATCTGTTTTCCTGCCAAGCTCGCACATGGCCATATCTTTGATCTTGGCGAAAAAAAAGTTGACCGGATTTTCTTCCCGACAGTGGTTTATGAGCAGGAGGAATCTAAGGATGCTCTAAACACATTTAACTGCCCGGTGGTGACCGGTTATCCCGACCTGCTGAAGAATGCAATCAATCCGGAACAGAAATTTGGCATCCCTCTCGACAATCCAATTATCAGTTTTAAGGATTTTAACCTCCTCAAAGATCAATTATATCTGTTCTTCAATAAGTTTGGTATCGACCACCGGACAGTGTCAGAAGCGGTAGAAAAAGGGAGAGCAGCGCAAATCGATTATAAAAAACAACTCCGGGAGCTCGCTGTAAAACAGCTGAAGGAGGGGGCTGCCCAAAGACGGACGACGATCATTCTGACTGGTCGGCCTTACCACATGGACCCCCTTATCAATCACGGCATCTCCAATTTATTGACCGAACTTGGTGTCGATGTCATCAGCGAGGCGGCAGTCGCCCTAAGTGACGACGACACTTCGCTGAAAGATATTAATGTTCTGACCCAGTGGAGTTATACCAACAGACTCTACGCTGCAGCTAAGTGGGTTACGAAAACACCCCACACCCAAATGGTGCAATTAACCTCTTTTGGTTGTGGCCCCGATGCTGTTGCGACCGATGAAGTTAAAGATATCCTTCGGGATGGCGGGAAAGTCCATACTTTGATTAAAATGGATGAAATAGCGAATCTGGGTGCGGTCAGGATCAGGCTCCGATCCATGCTTGATGCGATGAAAGAAAATAATGGTAAGGGGAGGATTGTCGGCGTTAATACAAGGAAAGAAAATGGTAGGATAATCGGCACCGCCAATGGAAAAACCTTGATTGTTCCCTATTTTTCAGCATTCTATTCGCCACTGATTCCGGCGGCATTCAAACCTCTCGGTTACCGTGTCGAGGTTCTGCCGCCACAGGATAAATCTTCTGCCGAATGGGGGCTTAAAACGATCAACAACGACATGTGCTATCCAGCAGTACTGGTTTCCGGTGATATTATCAAAGCCTTTCAATCAGGGCGCTACGATCCCGAGAAAACCGCTGTTATCTTGACCCAGACCGGCGGTCAATGTCGAGCCTCCTCATATGTTTCGCTGATCAAAAAGGGGCTGGCTGCTGCGGGTCTGGAGGAGGTGCCGGTGATTACCATATCTAATCAGGAAATCAATCCTCAGCCTAGCTTTAATATCGATCAAAAGGGACTGATGAAGCGGTTGGCTTTGGGAGTTATTTTTGCTGATCCTCTCGCCAGAATGTATCTGGCCTTAACCGCCAGGGAAAAAACACCCGGAACCGCAAAAAAATTACACACGAAGTATCTTACCCAGATGGAGAAAGGAATTGAGAATGCCGATTACTCCTACCTTCTCAATCTTTTGGAAAAAGCCGTAATAGACTTTAACCGGATTGATATTTACGACCGGTCTATCCCCAGGGTCGGAATTGTTGGAGAGATATTCGTTAAATATAATTTCTTTTCTAACGGAAATATCATCGATTGGCTGTCCAGTCAGGGAGTAGAAGTGGTTCTTCCTCCGATACAGAGTTTTTTTGCCCAGTGCTTTATCAACGAAACCTATAATCAGAAGGTATTTTTCAAACGTTCCTTTGTCGATCGCACCAAATATAGGCTGCTGGAGATTTACTCAAAATACCATCTCGCTCAAATTGAGCACGTTATGCAGGGATTTCGTTTCTACAAAAAGGCTCATGATCTGAGAGAATTGGCACAAATAACTGACGATGTTGTCAGTTTGGCCAATCAGTACGGTGAAGGCTGGCTGCTCACGGCAGAAATGATCGCCATGCTTCGAGAAGGAACCAGCAACATTGTCTGCCTCCAGCCCTTCGGATGTATTGCCAACCACATTACTGGTCGAGGGGTGGAGAATAAGCTTCGGGAGATGTTTCCAGCATTGAATCTGCTGTCATTGGATATGGATGCAGGGACCAGCGAAGTTAACATTCTCAACCGTCTCCATCTTTTGGCCAGTGAAGCCCGGGAACAGGAGGCGCGCGACAGGGAAACGGTACCTGAGTTAAAAACAGCTTGGCATTTTAATTTTACCTTTCCCAACGTATTGCCGCGTGAGCTGCATGCACTCAACAGTTATACATCGTTAGAGGTTGAAAAATGGCGCGCATGGGTGTCACACTTGGAACTGCGGGAACGAACACAGAGCTTAAGACGCAGAATTGGGTTGTAATTACCAACATTTTTCATGAATGAACGACTGCAACTGCTGCTGGAATGACAGTGGATTGTCAGATCATCTTTGCAGGGGGTGGTCAAACTTAAAGAGGACAATCGCGGAGGGAGTTTGGCGCGTTATTGACAGTGGTGGCTGCGATCTAAACCCGACTAAAGATGGGCAAGGCGCGACAAGACGACTTCAATCTCTTCCTTCTGGACAGTTGTCAGGGGCGTTTGGGGAGGAAGTGGATTGCCTACCGGGAACCCTTGAATTTCCAAGGCAGCCTTGATGCATGCTGCAAGATTGTATTTGGCAAACATTTGGTTGATGCTCCACAACTTACGCTGCAAAGAGATTGCTTTATCCCAATGGTTTTGAATGGCGAGCTGATAAAGTCGAACGCTTTGTTCGGGGATAACACAAGCCGGTCCAGCCATCCAGCCAACCCCACCAAGCATCATCACGCAAACGGGGATATGTGCCGAAGCACTAAAAATCCTCAGTTTTTCTCCCACGAGATTCATGATTGAAAGCAGGCGACCGGTATTGCTCGAGGCATCTTTCAGATAAAGGATGTTAGGAACCAGCGCCAACTGCTGAATCGATTCCAATGTCAAATCGCTACGCTGAAACTGTGGATTGGTATACATGACCACCGGACGCTCGGGAACAGTCTCCGCTATAGCTGTAAAGTAATCCACCACACCTTTGTTTCCGATTGGGAAGTAGGCCTCAAGAATAGCCAGAATCCCGTCAACTCCGCAGTCAGAAAAATGCCGGGCCTGGTGTGTTGCTTCTAAAGTTGTGGTGGCCGCCACGCCGGTCACAATTGGGACACGCCCGGCATTTGTTTCCAGAACAACATCCACAATCCGACGCCGTTGAGACCAGTTCAAATAGGCAAATTCACCAGTACTTCCCAAGGGAGTCAGTCCGTGAACCCCTTTATTTATGAGATGCTCAACGAGATCCCCGAGAACCGTTTCCATGATATTTCCCTGAGCATCCACAGGTGAAACAAGATAAGGGAAAACACCATGTAGTGGTGGCATATCTGTCATGATTTTCTCCAAACTGAAACTGGGATAATCAACGTAAACGTCAAACAGTCAGCAGCAGGTTTTATTTCAGTTTTTTAGCAAAGGAAACAACACTCAGTGGGACTAATCGTCCAGAACGCCGATCTTAACTGCACACCTGACGTCAAATACATTGGTTTATTTCTCCACCTGTTTCTCATTGGCAATCTGAATAATTCGATCAGGTGCGCCAGTTTATAACGTTAGCATCTCTGCCAGGAGAACAACTTTTTTGGCGTGCCGGTAAACGGGATAATCAATAAATTTACCTTGAATCTCCAGGGCGGCAATCCCCTTTTGTTCCGCTTTTTCGAACGCTCGAACCACTTCGCGCGCCTCTGTAATCTCATCGCGGCTGGGAGTAAATGTTGTGTGGATTGGATCAAGCTGTTTTGGATGAATCGCCAGTTTGCCAAACATACCTAGCTGCTTGACTTGATCCAGTTCATCCGCAAACCCGACCATATCGAGAAGATCAGGGAAAACCGTATCGATCGGAGGCAATAAGTCAGCTGCCCGCGACACAAGAACCAGATGAGAACGAGCATGGAGTAGAGCAATACCGCTTTTTGAATAATCTGTACCTATATCCGTAGAAAAATCTACAGCACCGAAAGCCAACCGGGAAATACGATCATGGCAAATAGCAATGTCATATGCATTCAAAATTCCCCTGGCTGTCTCCACCAAGGGAATAAAATCAACATCTGCCGGCAGCAATTCAGCAATTTCTGCAACCACTTTTGGAATTTCCGCTTTAGGTAGCATAATCCCATCAATTCCAGCGGCAATGGCAGTTTCAAGATCGGCTCTCCCCCAAGGGGTTTCCCATCCATTGATCCGAATATATATCCGCCGCAACCATTCGGTGGATTTCAACAATTCAAAGACCTGGGTTCTGGTGGATTTCTTTTCGGAAATGGAAACAGCATCCTCCAGATCAAGGATTACGGCATCAGCAGTACTGTTCAAGGCTTTTTGCATGACGTGAGTATTGCTACCAGGAGCAAATAAGAAACTACGGAGGTAATTCATTTGCCTTCTCTCCTCTGATAATATGCGGTGATCCGGCTCCAAATTTTGGAGTTGTTCGCGGCTCACAACTGTTAAAATTCATACGCATACAGCATGTCGAGTTGTTGCTCAGTGGGATTCACTCGTCGCATCATTTCTCCGGATGTTGTATACAGAGCGACCTTCCGCAAGAATATTGTCCTTTTCACCAAAAGGATAAATAACTGTATGCGCATTACCCACCCGGCTGCCAACATATCTGATCCGAGCCTCCGCAATCAGATCAGTTCCGGGCACGGGTCTCAGATAATCGATTCCCATGTCAATGGTGACGATTTTGTCCTCGGGACTACATATCGACCAGACAGCAAAACTTCCGCACGTGGCGATCAGCATTGAAAGGACGCCGCCGTGTAACGTCATTCTGTTGACATCACCGATGAGTTCATGGCGAAAGGGCAGATAAAGAGCACAGGTGCCCGCTTCCAGGGCATGAACCTTGACACCGATGAGCTTATTAAACGGTATTTTTTCTTCTATCTGAAGTTTAGAGTTTCGTGATCTTTGAAAAATTGTCGAAATACTTAAATAATCATGAAAAAGTGCTTGACATTGACGCCATAGTGCGCGGCCGCACCTTCAAAGCGGTTGGTCATTAGATAGCTT
>JAMOPE010000336.1 GCA_027064785.1 Geobacteraceae bacterium | reverse complement strand
GTTGGCGATCTGAACGATCTGGCTGCAGTGATCAAGGCCGCTGATGGTTGTGATGCTGTCTACCACGTCGCAGCAAAAGCGGGTGTCTGGGGCAGTTGCGACGATTTCTATCAGCCCAATGTTGTCGGGACAAAAAATATTATTCAGGCGTGCCGTCGCTGTGAAATTACCCGTCTGATCTACACCAGTTCACCAAGTGTTGTCTTTGACGGCACCGATATGGAAGGGATTGACGAGTCGGTTCCGTATCCCGACCATTTTCTGGCGTGCTACCCTCAGACCAAAGCCGAAGCAGAACAACTGGTGCTGGCGGCCAATGACGAGAGTCTCGCAACGGTTGCATTGCGTCCCCATCTGATCTGGGGTCCGGAGGATAACCATCTGGTGCCGCGGATTCTGGAGCGGGGCAGGTCGGGAGCATTGCGGCGGATCGGCAATCGTCCATGTCTGGTCGATACGGTCTATATCGACAATGCTGCCAAAGCCCATATTCTGGCGGGAGACAAGCTTGCTGTCGGTTCTGTTGTTGCCGGAAAGGTATACTTTATTTCCAACGACGAACCGCTGCCGTTGTGGGAGGTTGTCAATCGGATTCTTGCCGCCGGTGATCTTCCGGCTGTTAAAAAAGTGATTTCTCCCCAATTGGCGATGGCTGCCGGGGCGATCCTCGAAGCAGTGTACCGGTTGCTGCGCTTGACAGGTGAACCCCGGATGACCCGGTTTGTTGCCAAAGAGATGTCCACGGCGCACTGGTTTGATCTGACTGCGGCAAAAAATGATTTCGGTTATCATCCCGAAGTGACGATTGATGAAGGGATGAAGCGGCTGCAGCAATGGTTGCAGCGGGAGAAATAATCTGGTGACGGTTTCGATCTGGCGACAGCTGAATGGCACACCGCGACTGCAGGATGGTGAGATTCACCTGTACCGGATGGGTCTTGCCGGGGAGACGAGCCAATATCAGCCTGTTTTGTCAGCTGATGAACTGGCCCGCGCCGAACGGTTACTTGATTTAACGAAGCGGCAACTTTTCATCGTCTGTCGAGGCAGGCTGCGCCAGATTTTATCGCAGTATCTCAAAATCTCCGCTCAGGATATTACTTTTCGATATAACGATACCGGAAAGCCTTCTCTGACTTTGGACCATCATTGCGATCTTGTTTTTAATCTCTCCCATTCAGCAGACTGTGCTGTTATTGCTGTGACCCGTGGAACCGACATTGGAGTTGATATCGAGAAGATCGATCCTGCTCTGGAATTTCACAAGTTAGCGGAACGTTTTTTAGATCGGGATGAACAGCTGGTTCTGCAGCGAACACCAGCACCACGAAAACGCCGCATGTTCTATCGTCTCTGGACAGCAAAAGAGTCTCGATTAAAAATGGCCGGGACAGGTTTTACTCAATCCTCATCGCAGGAAGTTGCAGCTGGATCTCTATTTCATTTCTATGTCTTCCCCGGTTTTGTCGCGACCATTGCTGGCAGTGAAGAAATAACAGCGATTAAGAAATATGAGTTTTCCGGCTGACAGTTTTTTCTTTTTAGTGCCAACCCTGTGTTATTATTTTAGCCTCTGCTAACCCACACTCTTCTTTTAAAAGAAGGACGATTGATGAAAAAGAAGCCCCTTCTGCTCTTAG
>JAMOPE010000335.1 GCA_027064785.1 Geobacteraceae bacterium | reverse complement strand
GCAGCGATCGATGAATGCGGCCAGCTGACTAAAGCAGAAGGAATCTTCGCTATCGGTGATACCGTCAAACCGGGTCTACTCACCCATGCGATCGGTCAAGGCCATGAGGCAGCAGACTATATCAATAGCTACCTTAATGGTGAAAAGCTGATCGCGAAGCACAAGCCACCGATGATCTCTCAAGACTGTCTCAGCAAAGAGCTGTTCCGGCCACAGAACCGCAGCCGCTTTAAGCTGACCGATCCCACTCAGGAAACCAACCGTTGTCTCTCATGCGGAACCTGTCGTGATTGCAGTATGTGCCTTGAAGCGTGTCCGGAAGGGGCGATCCGCCGGGAAGACAAAGAAGACGGGAGCTTTGAATATATCTCCGACGATCATTATTGTATCGGTTGTGGTATCTGTGCCGGAATGTGTCCCTGTGGAATCTGGGGGATGGAACAGATGGTCTAACCAGGCCAAATGTTTTTTACTGTATGAAAGGGAGTCACCCATAGTGGGCTGGCTCCCTTTTTTTTATTTTTTTGGCTGCGATAAACCATGACTGAAACTTAATCATGATGAAGGCATCAATAAAGTTTCGGATTTAGTTGAAGAAACTGCAGCAGCCAGTCAGGAGCAATCACAAGGGATTGAGCAGGTCAATCAGGGGCTATCCCAACTTGAAAATGTCAACGCCCAGGCAACCACCAATGCTGAGCAGAGTGCTGCGGTCGCAGAACAGCTCTCCTCGGAAACGACAAGAATGCAGAACATGCTGGCAAAATTCAAAATTGAAACGTCAACCGGGATGATTGGCTATCAGCCTTGAAAACCGTCAAATAATTTATTTTCAATAATGCAAAAAATAACATTAAAATGCATTGACATCTTTTGCGCATAATATATTATAAGCGACAGCTAACATTTATTCTATCGACAACTATCGCTGGAGACTCTTTATGGCTCAGACAAAATCAATCGGACTCAGTGCCAAACTTACGGGAGCAATTTCTATTATCACCCTGATCAGTATTCTCCTGATCATTTTTGCGGTGATCACATTGAAGAATCAGAACGACGATTCGACCGTTATCAACATCGCTGGCCGTCAAAGAATGCTTAGCCAGAAGATGTCGAAGGAAGCAATGACGATCAAAGCGGGGCTGGCAGTTGAAAAAAATCGTTCTGCCCTGACCGACACACGCGACTTGTTTGACACCTCTCTTAAAGCTCTGATTAATGGCAATAGTGCCATGCGTATTCCACCGACCCAAGATCCTGCAATTCTTGGTCAACTTCGTAAGGTTAAAGGGTTGTGGGATAAATTTTCCACTCAGATAAAAACTGTTATCAATCCCGGCAGTTCTCCGGCCGAACTTGAAGCGGCAACCGAACAAATCGTTGCCAGCAATATTTCGCTATTAACAGAGATGAATAAAGCTGTCGGGATGTATGCGGCACAATCACAAGGCAAAGTTGCTAAATTAACCGTCTCACTCTATATCGGTGGAGTCATCATTCTTATTGCAACCTTCCTGATTTGGCTGCTGATCAACCGTAAAATTGTCCGCCCGCTGCGTGCTGTCGTCGATATGGTTGACGGCATGGGCAAAGGGGATCTGGATACCCGCCTGAATCTGACTCAGGGGGATGAAATCGGCCAG
>JAMOPE010000334.1 GCA_027064785.1 Geobacteraceae bacterium | reverse complement strand
TTTTCCGCAGAATTCTTTGACCTGGCGGGCGAGGGCTTGTCCCTGTGCCAGAGCCAGTTCGAGTTCTTTTTCACCGGGAGCACCCATCCACTCAATGGGGTCGATAAATTCCCACTTCAATTTCTCGGTCAGTTTATCCAGCTCACGCTGCGCACCACCTGACCAGCCTGCGGAACCGAAACGTAAGACTTTTTTGTTCCAGACTTTTTTACGTCGGAACATGTCGAGAACCCATGCCATCGGCGGGAACATTTCGTATTCGTAAGTTGGCATCCCGAGGATCAGGCCGGCTGATTTCCAGGCTGAAGCGAGGATCAGACCGACGTGCTCGTTGGGAACGCGGTGAACGTGAACCGGCAGCCCCTCTTTACGAACTCCCTGAACAACATTGTTGACCAGTTTTTCGGTGTTGCCGTACATGCTCGACCAGATAACGGTCACTTCGGCTTCAGCCGGGCCGTTCATGTAGCTGGCGAAACGGGCATACGATTCGATAATCTCTTTGGGGTTTTCGCGCCAGATGATTCCATGTGACGGTGCAATAACTTTGATATCGAGATCACTGAGGTGATCAATTCCTTTGGTGACAAAGGTCGAAAAGCTGGCAACGATATTGGCGTAGTAACGGAGTGCTTCGCCGCTGTAAAAGTTGTGCTGTTCTGTCGACAGACGATCATCAAAGAAGACCCGATCCAGTTTACCGTAAGAGCCGAAGGCATCACACGAAAACAATGTGCCGCTGCTGCGCTCGAAAGTCATCATTGTTTCGGGCCAGTGAATATTGGGGGTTTCGTGGAAACTGAGAACTTTTCCCTGACCGAGATCGAGGGTGTCACCCTCTTTGATGATATGAACGTTATCTTCAATCCCGCAGAATGATTTCAAAAGCTTTGCCGCTTTTGCTGTGAGATAGAATTGCAGGTGAGGATTTTGTTTGTGAAACTCGGGCAGCCAGCTGGTGTGATCGGGTTCCATATGGTTGATAATCATGTAGTCGATATTCTTTGGATCGACAGGGATGGAGCCGAGTTCCGCTTCAAATTCAGCCGGTTTACCATCGATATCTTCAATCAGATCAATCAGGGCGGTCTTTTCTCCCTGAACAATATAGGAGTTGAGTGAGATGCCATTGGGCATCGGCCACATTCCTTCAAACAGTTGATAACTTTCCAGATTGACGGGCAGGCAATAGATTCCATCGGTAATTTTTACGGCTTTCATCATGCAGATCCTTTTTATTTTTTATGGAATGATAACGACCAAACTGTTTTTGTAGCTTTTTTGAATTACATAAATTTACTGCGAAACATGAAATAAACCGCTCCGACAAGGCATAGCCCTGCCCAGAGATAGTCCAGCTTAAGGGGCTCTTTCATGTAGAACAATGAAAACGGAACGAAGACGCTCAGTGTGACGACTTCCTGAATTATTTTAAGTTGACCGATTGACAGAACGGAAAAACCAATCCGGTTTGCCGGGACTTGAAACATATACTCGAGCAGTGCGACTCCCCAGCTGATGAGTGCAGCGATAACCCACGGCTTGTTGTTTAACTCTTTGAGGTGTCCGTACCACGCAAATGTCATAAAAACATTGCTACAGAATAACAGCCCGATGGTGTAAGTGATCTGTCTCATCTGATAAGTTT
>JAMOPE010000333.1 GCA_027064785.1 Geobacteraceae bacterium | reverse complement strand
AAAAGGAAAGATGGCAATTCAGGCAGATCAACCGAAACACGAGAGCGTTTCACCGTGGCCCCTTTCGCTTCAGGGCTTTATCACCGCCGCTGCCAATCCTAAAGGCTGGGCATTCTGCATCGCCCTGCTACCCCCGTTTATAGACCCAAGCCAGCCATTTCTCAATCAATTGATGCTCCTCCTTGGCGTTATCCTCACGATCGAATTTTCCTGCCTGATTCTCTACGCCGGTGGTGGGCGAGCCCTTTATTTACTGTCAAAAAGCGAATCTTTTTTCGCATCGCTGCAAATCAATAAGTATTCCCTGCAATAACAGCCCATTAGAAAAACAATTCGCCACGAATAAGAATTCTGCAAAAGTTTTTTTCGCAAATACGCAAATTAAACTTATTTTCAACCGGCCCTCAAAAACAAAAAAATCTCTTTATAATTCAGGATGATAAAATGAAATTTCACAATTTTAAAACATTGGTATAGCACTTGCTGATTCCCTGCGCGAAGACACCACACATGGCGACTGCCAATTCAAGTCAAAGGGATATTCGATGCAGACAAAAATAAATGGAATCCAGATGGGCTACGATGATCACGGTCAGGGTCCGGCGGTTGTTCTGCTCCACGATTTTGCACTCAACCGGGAAATGTGGGAAACCCAGATCGAGCCGCTGGTTGAAGCTGGATTTCGCGTCATCGTCCCCGACCTTCGCGGTTTTGGCGATAGTGAAACCGGTGATGACACCATATCTATCCAGACATATAGCCGTGACATTGTCGCTCTGTTGAAACAGCTGGGGGTCGGTCGCAGCGTCGTCTGCGGTCTCTCATTTGGCGGCGCCATCCTCTTCGATCTGATGGAAAACTATCCGCAACATATCGCCGGTGTATGTCTGGCAGCCAGCCGTCCCGTTGCCGACGATATTCAGGAACGGGCAAAGAGAACTCAATTACTGAAAGCACTTCGTAGCGGTCAGGGAGACTGGGTGAAACGGAAACTTCACACGATGTTGTTTTCGCAACGGGGGAAAGCGACTCCGACAAAAATCCGCACAGCCGCCGGTCGATGGATTGATAGCTGCGATGAGCAGGCACTTGAGGCTGGACTCCACGCCCAGCTCTATCGCAAAGACTATTCGTTTCTGTTGAAAAGTATTGATATTCCGACTCTGCTGATTGGTGCAGAAAATGACCCGATTATCCACCACGGGCATAACGACATCATGGCACAACATCTGCCCAACTGTTACCGTACCGTCAAACTGAGTAGCGGGCATCTGGTTAATCTGGAAAAAGCGGATCAGTTCAATGCTCACCTGCTCGATTTCCTACAAAATCTCGCACTGAGGAGTTCCCGGAGAATTCCACTGAAAGCTGCTGTTTAGCCTGATCGACCGGGAGTGTCCCATACCTCCTCACACGTAAAACGTGCCACATCCCCCAGTCAGGTTTTTAGCTGCAGTCGGGCCCTCACAACCGGCTGCAGCTATTTTTTAAGTAACAAAAAAAGCCGGGATCACAGTTGCGATCCCGGCCTTTTTTCCTTTCGTGATGATCTTTGAATTACTTCGGAATTGTCCCCTGAACACCTTCGATAAAGAAGTTCATGCTCAGCAACTCTTTATCGCTGAATGATTTACCGCTATCCAGCAGCACCTTACC
>JAMOPE010000332.1 GCA_027064785.1 Geobacteraceae bacterium | reverse complement strand
AACATTCTGTGCTTCAAGTTGTGAGCGAAGCTGGCGAATCTCATCCTCTAAAGGATTGCCCTTAACCTCAACCCGCTGTGACCTTGCACCGCGCGATAAAGAAACCTGCTCATCTTCAAGGGTCTCAACCCGCTGGCTGTAAGCAGTGGGAACCCGGCCGATATTTGCCGGCTTTGCTTCCTGGTTTGGAACCGCCTGGCGAAAACCATTTTTCATCGCCGGTGATTCGATGGCTGCAGTCACCTCGATAAGCTGTTTTCCCAGCACTCCCAACCCTTTTTTGCCGATGGTCCTGGTTGATAAAATCAACGCATCGGAACCGAGGGTTTGTTTCACCTGTTTCAGAGCACTCGCCATTGTTTCCGCTTCAAATTTTCTAACCAGCATCGACAGTCACCGTTCCTATCGATCTCACCTTCAAATGAGGTGCGATCTCGTTGTGAGAGATAATTGCTAAGTTTGGCAGATAGCGTTCGGTCAACCTTTTGACATGGAGTCGGATTGTTGGCGTACATAACAACACTGGAGTTGACACTGTCACGTTCTGCAATGCTTTAGTCAAACTGTTGATCAGCGCCTGAGCAAATCCAGGCTCCAGAGCGAGGTAAGTCCCTTGTTCTGTGGTGTGGAGCGCTTCCTGAATCTGTGTCTCAACGCCTCGATCAAAGGTCATCACTTCCAATACCTGCCCGTCTTCGCTATAGCTGCTACTGATCGAACGGGCCAGAACCGCTCTGACATGTTCGGTCAGTTGATCTGGATCTTGCACAACTGGTGCCCAATCTGCCAAAGTTTCTAAAATAGTTCTAAGATCACGGATAGAAACCCCTTCACGCAGCAGATTTTGCAGCACGCGCATCACCACGCCGAGGCTCAGTAATGCTGGAACCAGCTCTTCCACCAGCTTTGGATATTCTTTAGCGAGGTTATCAAGCAGGTTCTGAGTTTCCTGCCGACCGAGTAATTCGTGACCGTGAATCTTGATCAGTTCACTTAAGTGGGTCGCGACAACAGTCGTATTATCGACAACGGTGTAACCTGAAATCTGCGCCCGCTCTTTTTTATCTTCAGAAATCCATACAGCGGGGAGATTAAATGCCGGTTCGACCGTCTCAATCCCTTTGATGATTTCTGTTGCGGTCCCCGGGTTCATTGCCAGATAGTGACCAGGCAACAACTCACCCCCACCGATTTTCACCCCTTTAAGGACAATCGCATACTCGTTCGGCTTGAGCTGGAGATTATCTTTGATGTGGACCGGCGGGACGATGAAACCCATATCAAGAGTAAACTGACGCCGGATCGATTTAATCCGTGGCAGCAACTCACCATTCTGAGCAGTATCAACCAGCGGAATCAGACCGTAACCAACTTCCATCTCCAACAGATCAACCGACAGCATCTGCTCATAATTTTCCTCTTCCAGAAGTTGTGGCTCCGGAGCTTCGGCAAGCTGCTCTTCGCGTTGATCATCCAATTCTCTGGTTTTCTGTACTTTCCAGGCGATGCCACCAACAATACCCGACAGGAGAAAGAATGGCAGTTGCGGCAAGCCGGGAATCAGAGCAAAAACAAGCAGGATACTCGAAACAACCCACAGAGCCCGTGGATGAATGGTGAACTGACGTTTCATCTCGCTGCCGAAATCGCCACCACCA
>JAMOPE010000331.1 GCA_027064785.1 Geobacteraceae bacterium | reverse complement strand
TAAAATCCGGCTGGTGTGATCTTCTTTCTGAGTCGACAGAATCAGAGCGATGGTCTGGGGATGTTCATTTTCAAGCAGTCCGGAAACCATCCGTGGATGCATTTTTGAAATTGTTTCCAGCGGGCGCCCTTCGATACCGGCGGAAACCTGTTCCAGCAGATACTGGGCACGCTGGTTATCACCGCCACCAAGAATGGCATGCTTGGCAAATTCGTCACCGCGAATATAAACACCGACATCGCTCCCGCGAGCCTCTTTAAACTCTTCGAGAATTTCCCGTGCCAGCCCCTGATCGACATGGTCTATTTCGATCATACAGCGGCTGATCTCCCGGACTTCTGAGTCCTCCAGAGTCTCAAAAATCTTCGCCGTCGCATCTTCCCCAAGACAGAGGAGAAGCAGTGCCGCTTTTTTTGCTCCCGGTAGATGTTTCGCTTTCTTCACAAATCACTCCAACGTTGTTGAGCTGTCAAATAACAATCAATTCGCCATAACACTTGTTACGATTCAGCCGGTTCCTCACGCAGCCAGCTTTTAATCACCTGAACCGGCATCATATCGCCACCCAGAACTTCCTGACGGATCTGTGCCAATGGATCGCTGGGGCCACCAAGCAGTGGTGTACTCTCTTCGCCGCGCATTTCAGCCTCAAGTTCTTCAACTGTTTTCAGAGGCTGTGCTGCCTCATCGGACGCACCGCGCAACGTGCGCATCAGCGGCTTGAGGAACAGCAGATAAGCCAGCAGAGAGGCAATCGCCAGAAGTGCGTACTTGATTATCGGCATAAAGGGGTAAACTTTATCGATCAGTGACGGTTCAGGAAGAGCGTCATCGGTAAAACCACTTTCAAACGGCATCGACACAACAGAGATCATATCGCCACGGGTGTCGTTAATTCCGAGGGCCGAGCGAACCATTTTTTCAATTTCCTGCAACTCCTCGGTCGTGCGCGGAGTATTGGTCGGTGCCTCACCATCAGCACCCGGAGCAATGCGATCAGCAACCAGAACTGAAACTGATAACGCTTTCAAGGTTCCGACCGACTTGACGGTCTTACTGACAACTTTGCTCAATTCATAATTGACCGTCTCTGACGAACGGGTCGATGGTGTCGACTGCTTCGTCGTTGTCGTTGTTGAGGAATTTCCAGTCAGGTTGGAGGCAACCCCGGGAACACCACCGGCAATTTCGCTGGCAGTCTCCTCATTACTGGTTTGTTCACTGACAACCACAGCCCCTTTGGGGTCAAGACTCTCTTCAACTTTCTCATTTTGATCAAAATCAACGTCAGCATTTACCCGGACCAGTGAATTCCCGGCACCAAGAGCCCGATCGAGTAACGACTGAGCCCGCCCCTCGAGACGACGCTCCATTGTCTGCTGATATGTCAGCATTCCCGGTGTCATCGGTCCGGCAACATCATCCGACGCACTCTTCGACAAAACCTTGCCGCTTGAGTCGACAACTGTCACGTTCTCGGCTTCCAGCCCTTCGACACTTCCAGCCACCAGATGAACAATCCCCTGCAGCTGAGATTCTTTGAGAGCACGACCGGACGCAAGTTTGATGATAACGGAAGCAGTCGCCTGCTGCTGCTGTTCGCGGAATAACCGTTTTTCGGGAAGGGCAAGGTGAATCCGGGCGGCTTCGACCGGTGCGAGGGAGGTAATGGTCCGAGTCAACTCGCCCTGTAGAGCGCGGCGATAATTGACCTTCTGAGCAAAATCGGTCATGCCGAAACTTTGCTTGTCAAAAATCTCGAAACCGACTCCCCCTTCGGAGAGACCGGAACCGGCCAGTTCAATCCGTGTTTCATAAACCTTATCGGCAGGAATCATAATGTCACGGCCGGCATCTTCAAGGCGGTAGGGGATCTTGTGCCCCTTTAACCACTCGACAACGGAAGCAGCATCACGACTGGGCAGATTGGCAAACAGCAAACTGTAATCGGCAACCTGTGATTGCATGATAATCAGGGAGAACAACAGAACACTGATCGCCGCTGCACCAACTAGGCTCAGCTTCCGCGCCAGAGACCACTCCATGATCACATCGATCAGGCTTTTTTTCTTGGGCTCTTCCCCGCTGACAGGCATCGCTGTGCTCTGAGTCAAATCTTTTTCATCTGCCATCGAATCATTCCTCCACAAACTTCAATTTTGCTAAAAAGTATCGTTTAGCTTAATTTGGCTAAGCAAAAAGTTCGCTCAACAAGGCGGAGTATGTTTTCAGGGGTGAAGGCAGACTTGCGTCTGTCAAGGTCCTGAAAAATGCGACAACGCCGTGGAGCGGTCTTTTTGCAACGCCAAATTAGACTTGCATGCGCATAATTTCCTGATACGCCTCAACCGCCTTGTTCCGCACCTGAACCATCAGCCGCAATGAAATATCGGCCTCTTCCATTTTGATCATTGCACCATGCAGGTTTTTGGTTTCTCCGGCAGCGATCTGTTCAGCGGCATGATCGGCAGCAACTTGAGCCTGATTAACTGCAACAATCGAGGTTTTTAATATGGCCCCGAACTTGTTCCCCATCTGTTGAACCGGGGCTGGTTTCTGTTGCGCCATCCCTTTCAGGTGGGCGGCCATTGTCACATCAGCAACACTTTTCATCATAATAATTACCGTCCTATTTCAAGGGCTTTGAGTGCCATCCGTTTTGCCGATTTCACCACTGTGACATTGGCCTCATAGGCGCGGGCCGCCGACATCATATCGGCAGTCTCTTCAACCAGACTGATATTCGGCATTGCCACCTGACCATTCTCATCCGCATCGGGGTGCGAAGGATCGTAGACCATCCGGGGCGGAAGGCTGCTGGCCTGAACTCTGGCGACCTTGACGCCCTGAGCAGCATCACGCATCCGGCTGTCGAGGGTGTCGGAAAATCCCTTTTGAGTGGTGGTAAAAACAACTTCACGTTTGCGATAGGGACCACCATCGGGGGTCCGGGTCGTTTCGATGTTTGCCAGGTTGGAACTGATGGCATTCATCCTGATCCGTTGCGCCTTCAATGCTGAAGAGCTGATTTTCATTGTGGTAAAAATATCCATGACAACCTCCATCCCCGACAGTTGTCTATCGGGAAAGTCAATTTTAACGTCCGTCGCTCACCGCAAACTTGAGCATCGAAAATTTCTTCTTCAAAATCTGACTGCTTGCTTCGTAAAGCAGCTGGTTTTCAGCCAGATCAAACATTTCATCGTCAACTGACACACTATTGCCATCACCAAATGAAACGCCATCGGTCTCACGGGTAATGTCTGCTTGAACACCCGAGATACCACGCGTGCCAATCGCAAAATGTTTCGCATTGGTTTTGTGGCTGGATATTTCAGGCGTCTTAAGTGCCCGGCGGAGGTTGTCCTCAAAACTCATTTTACGGGCGGCATAACCGGGGGTTTCCGCATTGGCAATATTTCCGGCAATCACCTGCTGCTTTTGTTCCCGCAAATCGAGACTTTTCTGCAAAACCGCGATAGTTCGATCTGTAATTCTGATATCTGCCATGATTGACTCCGACTGATTTCTGACTTCTTAACAACTAATTTTTATCTCTGTTCCTGAATGAGCAAGTCCTGAGCCAACTTTCCCCAGCGGGTGCTGACATCGCTTGCAACAATCTCTTTAAGAAGGCTGATCGCACTCCGGCGCTTTTGCAGCCGAAGCAGGATTTGTGCGGTTCGATAGCGAGCCCGTACCCCATAATCGGGGTCAGTATGGAGTTGCCGATAAATTTTTTCGGCAGCACTATTTCGCCCAATCTGATAGTAAGCTTCGGCTAGAAGTGCCATTTCTTTGACTTCCAGTTTTCCGCCATCCTGCTGCGCCCGCTCAAGACATCTGACGACTTCGAGCATATTTCCCAGCCGCCAGTAAACATAAGCGGCTCTGACTTCAAGATCCCGACTGCTGGGACGATCCGTCCGGTTCAACCAGGTGACCAGTTTGTCGTTCTGCCCCTGCCGCTCAAATGCATCGAGCATAATACTGAACAGCGCTCCGGCATCCTCACCCTGCGGATATTTTTTCAAATAGCGTTCAGCATAACTACTGGCCAATTGATACTCGCCCCGCTTCAGGTATGATTGTGCCAGCGGGAGGTAGATGTATTGATGATCGGGAGAGTCACCGGTACGATCAAACAAATAGAGAAGAACCCGGCCGGCCCGTTCATAGAGGCCGAGGCGATCAAATGCTGTCGCAAGATCACGCAGAAACGCTTTATCAAAACCATTGCGCAGTAGCAATTTACGGTTTTTCTCTGCCAGAACAACCGCCTGAAGATCATTTTTTTCTTCAATCAGCTGATGAACGACTGTCGGGAGCTGTTGTAAAATCAACAGATCAACTTCACGGACCAGTTCAGAGCTGCTGAATTCCCGCCGGAACTGCATCAATTTATCGATGCTCTCACGATGGTCTCCCAGCAGATAAAGGGTTAAGGCATGCTTGAAACGTCCCTCTTCACGCACCGGGCGAAACTGTGAACGCTGTCCTAGTGCTGCATATTCCTGTGAGGATTTTGCCAGAGCCAACTCCCCTCCTTTGAGCAGGCGGATATCAATCAGACGCAACTCCGCCCGATCACCCCCCTCGGTCTCCGGGCGATCGAGGACCGCCCGTTGCAGACCGATCATCCCCCAGCCCATATCACCTGCTTCGTAAGCAGCGGCACCGGCAGCAAAGAGAATCAGATCATCACCCGGACCTTCGACCAGGGGATCAACCATTTTCCGGTAAATTTCACTGGAAAATTTATAGTTTTTGTTTTTAAACGCACTAAATCCGGCACGGTTGTAAGAAAAGCGGTAGAAATCAAACAAACCCGGTTCTTCTGCCAGATCACGATAAGCGGCAACCGCCTCATCAAGTTTTCCCAGTCCCGCTTTTGCATCGGCTGTGCGTAAATCAACCGGGATCATCAAACTTGCCGGCCACGTCACATCCTTAGCCTGCAAATGTTCAAGAGCAACTTTGTTCTGGCCGGTTGCCAGAGCGGTTTCGGCAAAAAGAAAATGGATCAATGGGAAAAAGGGATCATCGGCAGAAAGATTCTGTAGCAGCTGCAATAACGTCAGTTGCGCCACCATTGGCTGACCTTCCAGAGCCTGACCGTAGGCTGTCAAATATTCGACACGGGTCTTTTCTGTCCCCTCATCCTTACGCAGCAAAGAATCGAGACGGGCAATCGCCGCCTCTTTGGCACCGGTTCGCAGTTGTGCTTCCGAGGCAAGAATATCACGCAGATAAGTCTGTTGCGGGGTGAGACCTTTCAACGCTGCCGCTTTCTGGATCAGGCTAAGAAACATGTTGTTGTTGGCATGTTCCTGCAACGGCCAGAGAGGACTCTCCTTGTCACTGATTAACGGTGGAAGAGTTGGAAGGGTAAATGTCACCGGAAGATCGAGTTTCCAATAGGTCCGATAATTACGGATAAATTCGTTCCAATGATCTTTCCACGGCGATTCCTGCTGATAGCGGGCGGCCCGGCGGCCCGCCTTACGCGGCGGCATATCGGTAATCCGGAAAGCAACGGAGGGTCGAGTCGTATCGTCACCACTTTTCCAGTAAATATCCATGACAATCCGGGTGGGGTTCTTTTTTGACTCGGTGACAATCTGGACCGGCGGGCGGCGCAACAGTATTGAGATCAGTAAATCCTGACGCTTTTGCGCTAATAGCATTTTGACCACCCGCTCATCTTCAGGCAGCTGGTGGAGAGCAGGATCGAGTTCAACATCACTCAACAGCAGATCGGCCCGCTGCCCCGAATGGTCACTGGCAAACTTCGGTAATGCCGACAGAGTGAATGTAATCCGGGTAAAATCGGGATTTTCCACCTTCTGCATATTTTTCAGGATGATTTTATCCGCCGCCTGTACCGACATTGAGACACTGAGAAAAAACAGCACCAATAGCAGTAAAAATCCAATTGTCTTTAGTATTTGAATGGGATGTCGCATCCACACCTCCGTTAAATATGTCTTCCCGGAGGGGTTCATAAGCGAAAAACGCGCCAACAATCGCTACGATTACATAACAACTGATTATCATTGAGTTTAATCGAGAGCAAGCTGTCATTAAAAATGAGTTGCGGAAAAACATCATCAGGAATGACGTGATTTTGACAACCCTTCCCCGGCCGCTAGTAAACCTCTTTATTTTTATGGTTGACTAGCGATGAGATTTCCGCTTTTATAGCCGCTCAAATCTCAAAAACAGATCACCAAAGGATCACAACACATGATTAATCTGGTACTCGTGACATTTCTCTGGGCGTTTTCTTTCAGTCTGATCGGAGTTTATCTCGCCGGGCAGGTTGATGCCTATTTTTCGGTCCTGGTCCGGGTTGCCCTGGCAGCGCTGGTCTTTTTACCATTCATCAAAAAAGTCCCCGTACCGCTGGCGGGAAAGCTGATGGCACTGGGAGCGATCCAGCTCGGCTGTATGTACGTTTTTTACTACCAGTCATTTTTACTGCTGTCGGTTCCCGAAGTTCTCATCTTCACCATTTTGACGCCTGTTTACGTCACGCTGATTTTTGATTTACTGCAGGGCCGTTTCAGTGCCCGCTATCTGCTGACAGCAATCATCGCCGTCATTGGTGCGGCCATCATGCGTTACAGTGCGATCGGCGACCAGGTTTTTACCGGATTCCTCGTTGTCCAGGGGGCAAATATCTGCTTCGCTCTTGGGCAGGTCGGTTACAAAGTGCTGCTGGAACGGGAGGAGATCAATATTCCGCAACGGGCAATCTTCGGCTATTTCTATCTGGGTGCTCTCGTCGTCACCATCTGCACCTGGTTCCTCTTCGGTAACCCGGCGAAGCTCCCGACAACAACATTGCAATGGGAAATCCTCCTTTATCTGGGGCTGGTCGCATCGGGAATGGGTTATTTTTTCTGGAACAAGGGAGCCACAAAAGTCGATTCAGGGACACTGGCAATTATGAATAATGCCCTGATTCCTGCCGGGTTGATTGTCAATCTGGTCATTTGGAACCGTGACGCCAACCTGACCCGCCTCAGTCTGGGCGGGGCGGTATTACTGCTGTCATTGCTTCTTCATGAATTCTGGGGGAAACAACGCCCCCTCCAATCGCAGACAAACTGATTTTCCACACATCTTCATGACCGCCTGGAAGTATAGGCTGCATGGTTCACGCCTCCTCTATCTGGGCCTGTGCGGAACCGTTATCCGATTTATCTGGTATTATCAGGGGATCCAGAAAATCGGCTCGACCCGGGCTGGACAAGTTATCAACTTCGTTCCGATCTGTGCCATCCTCCTTTCACTTTCAGTGTGGCTGCTGGATGAACCCCTCACCATGTCAACTGTTGACCGGTGTTGCTCTGGTCAGCGGCGGTGTTTATCTGACCAATCGAAATCCTGAAAAACTGAAAACCAAAAAAAATGGTGGCAAAAGATAAACTCTGCGGCAATAAATCTGGTAAAGTATGTAATGAACTCCATATTCAAAGACTTGAGGGAGAAATACTATGCCGAATAATCCTGATCGCCATATTGTCTATCGTTATGTCAGCCATCTGGTCAAAGACACCTTCGCTCTGGTTCTTGCCGGAGGGCGGGGCAGCCGCCTCCATGAGCTGACCGAATGGCGCGCCAAACCGGCGGTCTACTTCGGTGGGAAATACCGGATCATCGACTTTCCCCTCTCCAACTGTGTTAATTCAGGAATCCGCCGTATTGGAGTTCTGACCCAGTACAAATCACACTCGCTGATCCGCCACTTAGTGCGCGGCTGGAGTCATTTCAAAAAAGAACTGGGAGAGTTTGTTGAAGTTCTCCCGGCGTCACAACGATTTTCAGAAGAATGGTATCAGGGAACCGCCGATGCCGTTTATCAGAATCTCGATATTATCCGGGCTGAAAAACCCAAATATGTCCTGATCCTCTCCGGTGACCACATCTACAAAATGGATTATCGGCCGATGCTGCTTGAGCACGTCGCCAAAGGGGCCGACATGACGGTTTCGTGTCTTGAAGTCCCGATTGAAGAGGCGGCAGGGGCATTCGGTGTAATGACAGTTAACGAAGACAACCGGATTTTACGCTTTGATGAAAAACCGGAGCACCCTTCGCCTATCCCTGGTCAGCCGGGAACGACTCTGGCATCGATGGGAAACTATATTTTCAATACCGAGTTTCTGTTTGAACTGTTGAAACAGGACGGGAGCGATCCCGCGTCCGACCACGATTTTGGTAAAAATATTATCCCGTCTATCGTTGACGAACATAATGTTTTTGCTTATCCGTTCCGTGATCCCGAAACCAACAAGCTTGCCTACTGGCGCGACGTCGGCTCTCTCGATGCCTTCTGGGAAGCCAACATGGAACTGATCTCTCCAAAACCGGAACTCAACCTCTACGACCCCGAGTGGCCGATGTGGACGTATCAGGCACAGCTGCCGCCGGCAAAATTTGTTTTTGATGACGATGATCGCCGGGGAACGGCCGTTGATTCAACAATTTCAGGGGGTTGTATCGTTTCAGGCTCTCATCTGAAGAAAACTCTGGTGTTCTCCAACGTCAGAATCCACTCGTATTCGACCATCGAAGAAACCGTCATCCTTCCCGAAGTCATCATTCACCGCCATTGCAAAATCCGGCGGGCGATCATCGACCGGGGCTGTGAAATCCCAGAAGGAACTGTTATCGGCTACGATACCGAACAGGACAAAGCGAATGGTTTCAGAATCACCAGTAAGGGCGTTGTACTGGTCACCCGTGGCATGCTGGGACAACCGGGGGGGTACGCGTAGTTCGGCAGACAGCAAAACGATAACCTTCAAATTTTCAACCGGACGGTTAATGACTGAAACAACAATCCAAGATGAATTGGTGCGCCTGAAGCAGGAGAACCTGAACCTTCAGCAACG
>JAMOPE010000330.1 GCA_027064785.1 Geobacteraceae bacterium | reverse complement strand
CGATGGAAGTCGGTCCTCACGGGATCTATCAGCTGGTGGTTGACGGTCTGAAGCTGATGGGTAAGCAACTGGTGGTTCCGGCGAATGCCGATAAGCCGCTATTTATGCTGGCGCCGCTGCTGGCATTTGCTCCCGTTTTTGTTCCACTGCTGGTTATTCCATTCAGTGACAAAATTCAGGGTTTTGATCTGGATGTCGGCCTGCTGCTGATTCTGGCGTTTGCATCGATCAATGTGTTGGCTATTTTGATCGGTGGCTGGGGATCTAATAACAAATACTCGTTGTTTGGAGCATTCCGGTCTGTCGCGCAGAACGTCGCATACGAAATCCCGATGCTGATTTCGTTGCTGGCAATTGTGTTTATGACCAATACCTTCAGTCTGAAGGAAATTGCTGCAGCACAGAGTCCAGTCTGGTTTATTATCCTTCAGCCGCTGGCATTCCTGATTTATCTGGTTGCAATGGTTGCCGAGACAAACCGGGCACCGTTTGACCTTCCCGAGGCGGAGAGCGAGCTGACTGCCGGCTTTCACACTGAATACAGCGGTATGAGCTTCAGCCTGTTCGTGCTGGGCGAATATGCCAACATGTTTATCGTCTGCAGCGTTGCGACGGTTTTCTTCCTTGGCGGCAATTCCGGAATCCCTCTGCCATACTTCGAGTACAGTGGCATCATCTGGTTCCTCCTTAAAGTCTATCTGCTGATGTTCTTCCTGGTCTGGATTCGCTGGACGTATCCACGAACCCGTTTTGATCAGCTGATGAATTTCTGCTGGAAGTACCTGATTCCGTTTTCGCTGGTTAACCTCCTTATTACTGTGGTGATGGTGAAGCTGATATGAAATCCTATTTCTCAGAGTTATTTACGGGAGCATGGAGCCTTATCGTTGGCTTGAAGGTCACCATCAAGGCGCTGTTTACCCCGATTGTTACAGTTCAGTATCCTCGTGAAAAAATTGTGGTTACCCCCAATTATCGCGGTCATATCGATCTGATTAAGGACGCAGAGACTGGTACTCATAAGTGTATAACCTGTGGCAGTTGTATGCGCGAATGCCCGTCGGCCTGTATTATTGTCGATGGTGAAAAGCGGGAAGGGGTTAAGGGGAAATACTTGACCACGTTCTCTCTGGATTTTACGAAGTGCAGTCTCTGCGGTGCCTGTGTTGAAGTCTGTCCAACAAAGGCTCTCGATTACTCTAATGATTATGAGCTTGCAGGGTTTACACGTAATGAATTCAACTACGACCTCTTGAAGAGAGTGGAGGAACGGGAATGATCGTTTATCAGTACATCGCCGAAGCTCTCTTTTATGCTTTTGTGGCGTTGACATTCATGGGTGGTTTTATGGCCATCCGCTCTAAACTGCTGATGCATGCCGTACTGGGACTGGCTGTCTCATTGTTCGGTGTTGCTGGTCTCTATTTTTATCTGGGCAGCCCCTTTCTGACGATGATGCAGATACTGATCTATGTCGGTGCTGTCTGTATCATCATTGTTATGGGAGTTATGCTTGGTAACACTCCTGACCAACTGGCGATCAAGAATCTGACGCGCGGTAACTTGCCTTTGGCTCTACTGGCATGTACGACCGGTTTTGTTGCATTGTTCGTCGCAACGATTAGTCGAACAGAGTTCATGAAGTCGACAGAGCATGTTGGTGATATGTCGATCCGTTTTGTCGGTGAGAACTTGTTGTTCCAGTACTGCCTGGCCTTCGAATTGATTTCGGTTATTCTGCTGACCGCGATCATCGGTGCCATTATTCTGGCTCGTGATGGGCGGGAGGAAAAGACATCATGATCAGTACTAACTTAAACACTTATCTGATTATTGCAGCTGTCCTGCTGGCTATCGGTCTTTACGGTATGATTCAGCACCGCTCTCTGATTGGCATGTTGATTTCGAGTGAATTTATCCTTAACGGTGCCGCTCTCAATTTTATGGCGTTCAACCGTTTTGTTGCCCCGAACCCGGCTGTCGGACAGATTTACGCTTTGTTTATTATGGGTATTGCAGCGGCAGAGGCGGCAATTGCAGTCAGTGTCATTATTGCAGTCTACCGTAAGTTCCACAGTGAAGATCCTGAAGAAGTCCAGGACATGAAGTTGTAGCTTGGTTCTCTGACGTTTTTGTAGTTGGTGGCAGCAATCAACGGGTGCTGCCTGGTACGATACACCACTTGAGAAAGTACATGTAATGAACACAATTATCACCAGCAAAATTATTATAACAATGCTGATCCCGATGATTACGGGTCTACTGGTTATGGTCTCGGGAAAGAAACCGAACCTGCGTGATAGCTGGTCGACAATCGGTGCCATTCTGACGTTTGTCTCGGTGCTGAGCTTTCTGCCTGTCATTCAGGGAGGTGATCAGCTTCAGTTCACACTGTTTGAGCTCTATCCGGGGATTACCGTCAAGCTGAATCTCGATCCGCTCGGAACGATATTTGCCTTGGTCGCGTCCTTCCTATGGATTCTCGCCAGTCTGTATTGCGTTGGTTATATGCGCGGTCTTGATGAACACGCTCAGACTCGTTTTTATGTTTGCTACGCTGTTTCCGTTGGCGCAGCGATGGGTGCGGCATTTGCAGGCAACCTCTTCACACTCTATCTGTTTTACGAGATCGTCTCTATCTTCACTTATCCTTTGGTTATGCACCATCAGGACAAGGAGGGGTATGCCGGGGCAAAAAAATATATCATTTACCTGATGTTTACATCCAAGGCGTTCCTGCTGCCGGCGATGGTTATCATCTACGTTCTTTGTGGGACGCTCGATTTCAACTCAGCAAGTATCGCTCACGGTATTTTCCCGGCTGATGCTGACCGTTTTGTTGTCGGAATCACCTACCTGCTGTGTCTGTTTGGTTTTGCCAAAGCGGGTATCATGCCGTTACATAACTGGCTTCCTGATGCGATGGTTGCTCCGACTCCCGTCAGTGCCCTGCTTCACGCGGTTGTCGTTGTCAAGGTCGGTGTCTTCTCAATCTGCCGCGTTATGCTGTCAATTTTCGGGACCGATATTCTCAATGAGACCGGTCTGGGGCTGATGACGGCCTACTTTGTCTCCTTTACAATTCTGACAGCATCGGTCATTGCGCTCACCAAGACGAACCTAAAAGCGCGACTTGCTTACTCAACGGTCAGTCAGCTTTCCTATATTGTTCTCGGTGTGGCGATGTTAACCCCGAATTCAATCACCGGTGGTTTGATCCATATTGCTAACCATGCCTTTGCTAAAATCACCTTGTTCTTCGCGGCCGGTTGTATCTTCGTTGCCAGCGGAAAGAAGGATATTTCAGAAATGGGCGGTCTGGCCAAGCAGATGCCGTTTACGATGGTTGCTTTTGGTCTGGCGTCACTTAGTATGATTGGGGTACCCCCGGTTGGTGGTTTCGTCACCAAGTGGTATCTGGCACTCGGAACAATGGATATCCATAACTGGATTCTTCTTTGTGTCCTGATGGTCAGTAGTTTATTGAATGCCGGCTACTTTGTCCCAGTCGTTTTAAAAGCCTTTTTTGGAAAGCCGCTCCCTGCTGATGAAGGGTTGACGACCTCCCTTGAAGGCAGACCTCTTATCATGTTTATGGTTATTCCATTAGTTATCACCGGAGTGGTTTCGGTACTCATCGGTGTCTATCCGAATCTGTTTCTGGACCTCATTAACCTTATGGTGAAGTCATGATTGTAAATTTTTTAACGTATCTGCGGGAAAGACCAGTCTTTCTCAAGTGGCTGCTGGTTTCCTTTTTGGCCTTTTCAGGGGTGTATGACCTTTTTGTTGATCGTCATCATGCCGAGTTCTGGGGCGATCACTTGGTTGGTTTCTGGGCTGTCTTTGGTTTTTTGGGCTGTATGGGAATGATTGTATTCTGTAAAGGTCTATCACACGTATGGCTGGAGAGAGGCACGGATCATTATGACAAGTAGCATTTTTATGCATCCAGCCACGATGTTTATCATCGGTGCGCTGCTCTTGCCCCTGGCTAAAGTCTGCAGAATTCAGAAGCTATGGTTGGTTCTGATACCGCTGGTCGCTTTTATTCAGATACACTATTTGCCCGAATCTTTCGGCCACGTTGAATGGCTTGGCTTCGATTTGCAGTTTGGGCGGGTCGATCAGCTGACGACGGTTTTTCTCCATGTTTTCACGCTGATGGCGCTGATCGGTAGTATTTTTGGTCTCCATGTCAAGGAGAGTGGACAACACGCAGCTGCATGGTTGTATGTTGCCGGTTCTCTTGGAACCACGCTGGCTGGCGATTACCTGACGGTCTTTATCTTCTGGGAGCTGATGGCCTTTGCGTCGGTGTTCTTGGTGTGGTATCGCCGTCGTACAAAATCGATCGAAGCCGGATTCCGTTACCTGCTGGTTCATACTTTTGGTGGTCTGGTTTTGCTCGGGGGGATCTTTCTCCACTATCAGAACGGGCACGATTTAAGTTTTGTCGCGATTTCTCCTGATTCGGCGACGCTGGCTCAGTATATCATCATGGTCGGTTTCATGTTGAATGCTGCGGTGCCACCGATTCATGCCTGGTTACCTGATGCTTATCCGGAAGCGACAGTTATCGGCGCTGTATTCATGTGTGCGTTCACGACAAAGACAGCTGTTTACGTTTTGGCACGAGGCTTTGCAGGTTTTGAAGCTCTGATGATTCTCGGGGCGATTATGACTCTTTATGGAGTCTTTTACGCGGTCATTGAAAATGATGCCCGGAGGATTCTTGCATATCATATTGTCAGTCAGGTCGGATATATGGTTTGCGGTATCGGTATCGGTACGGAGATGGCGGTCAATGGTGCTGCTGCGCATGCGTATGCACACATCCTGTACAAAGCACTGCTGTTCATGGGAGTCGGGAGTGTCCTTGAGATGACGGGCCGCTCGAAACTCAGTGAACTGGGTGGGTTATATAAGTATCTCCCTTTCACAATGATATGTACGGTTATCGGCGGAATCGCGATTTCCGGTTTTCCGCTTACCAGCGGGTTTATCAGTAAGTCAATGATCATCGCTGCTGCGGGCGAGGAGCATCAAATTATTATTATGCTTATGCTTGCTCTGGCTGCGGTTGGTACCTTCCTTTCGGTTGGGATCAAGTTGCCCTATTTCATATTCTTTGGTCCAAACGATTGTGGCTTGAAGCCAAAAGAGGCCTATTGGAATATGAAGGTCGGTATGTCCATGGCGGCATTTATGTGTATCTTCCTCGGGATCTTCCCCGATTATCTTTACAACATGCTTCCCTATGCGGTGCATTGGCATCCTTATACCGCACATCACCTTGCTGAGACCTTTTACCTGCTTGGATTTACAGGGTTTGCTTTTTATCTCATGGTTAAATACCTTAGGCCTCACGATGTCTCGAATCTTGATCTTGACTGGTTCTATCGCCGAGGTGCCGGCTGGTTTATGTGGTTTGCACGTCATCCGGTATCAGCGACAAACGAATGGGTCAGTAATGTTTATAAAAATGTCGGTTTGCGCTTGACGATGGCTTTAGCGAAAGCACTTTCTTGGTTTGACTGGGAAGGGATCGACTGGGCACTTGATGGTAGTGCGCGTGGTGTTGTTAAAGGTGGAGAGCAGGTACGACAGTTTCAGACCGGAAAGTTGCAGCATTATATCGGTGCTGCGGTTGCCCTCTTGTTTATTGTGCTCATTGTTGTGGTTCTGATCTGATCCGGTCTGCTGGTTAACGGATAGGCTATTACTCATAGACAGTAGGAAGTCATGGAAAACTATCTCATTCTGAATACATTGAATTTTCCGATCTTATCGTTACTGCTGATTATACCGGTGGTCGGAGCTATCGTAGCCATGTTCTTGCGTGGCGAGACTCTCCTCAAGTATTGGGCACTGGCCGTTACTCTGGTAACGACTCTAGTCTCTCTGCCACTGTGGACTAACTTTGACAAGACAACGGCTAAATATCAATTTGTCGAGTTGCGGCACTGGTTCCCGGCTCTTAAACTCGATTTTGTGATCGGAGTTGACGGGATTAGTGTTCTGCTGGTTCTGCTGACAACGCTGGTGATGCCGCTGTGTGTTTTGTGCTCCTGGACATACATCAAAACCCGCTGGAAAGAGTTTGTTATCGTCACGCTGTTGATGGAAACAGCGATGCTGGGTGTTTTTGTCAGCCTGAATACTGTTCTCTTCTATATCTTCTGGGAGGGGATGCTGGTTCCGATGTACCTGATCATCGCGATCTGGGGCGGGGCGCGCAAAGATTACGCTTCAATCAAATTTTTCCTCTATACCTTTACCGGGAGTATCTTCCTGCTGGTTGCTATTATCGCAATGTTCATCAAAACGGGAACCTTCTTCATCCCTGAACTGATGGACCACAGCTACAGTTTTGCTTTCCAGATGTGGGTGTTCCTGGCATGTGCGATTGGTTTTGCCATCAAGATGCCGATGTTCCCGTTCCATACTTGGTTGCCGGCAGCACACGTTGAAGCTCCGGTTGCCGGCTCGGTTATCCTTGCCAGTATTCTGCTGAAAATGGGCGGTTACGGTTTCCTCCGCTTCTGCCTGCCGATGGCTCCTGCCGCTACGGTCTACTGTATGCCGTATTTGCTGGCATTGTCGCTGATCAGTATTGTCGTTGGTGGGTATCTGGCACTGGGACAGTCTGATATTAAGAAATTAATCGCATATTCATCGGTCGGTCACATGGGCTTTGTGACTTTGGGGATTTTCCTCCTCAATGATGCCGGAATCAAAGGTGCGATGCTGCAGATGCTCAACCACGGCGTAACAACTGGAGCTCTATTTATTCTGATTGGTATTATTTACGAGCGGACTCATAGTCGCGAGCTTTCAGATAACAATAAGCTCGGAATGTTCATGCCGATTTATGTTACTTTCCTCGGTATTTTCTCTCTGTCTTCTCTGGCTTTCCCGGGGACCAACAGTTTTGTCGGTGAATTTCTGGTGCTGTTCGGTGCATTCCAGGATTTCCCGCTGGTCGGTGCTATCTCAATCCTCGGTGCCATCCTCGCGGCTGCCTACATGCTGAGAATGCTGCAGAAGATGGTTTGGGACGATTCCGACGGTCATGCTCATCATGGTCATGACGACCACGGTGACGGCGAGAGTCATGCTCTGTTTGACTGTAATGCCCGTGAATTTATTCAGCTGGCATTTCTGACAATCTTTGTTTTCTGGATCGGACTCCACCCGACCCCATTGCTCGATATGATGGACTCCAGTGTTGCTCACCTGCTTCACCAGATTGATGCCGGGAGTGTCATGCCGGAAGCTGTGGAGCATGGAAGTACTCATCATGCTCTGTTGGAAAATGCAGGTACTTGGATCAAGAACCTCTTTTAACTCATAGAATCGGATCAATTTATGTTAAACACGGTTTTTATGCCAGAAATGGCCCTGATGCTAACAGTCATGGTTCTGTTTTTCATGACACTGGGCAAGTTCCGCACAAGTACTGTTCAGGCGACCAGTCTGATTTTGGCTGCAGTCACTCTTGTTGTAACTTTTGCCAGTCTCGGTACAAAAGGGTCGATGTTCTACGATGTCTACCAGATTGATGCCCTTTCTCAGCTGTTTAAGGTGGTCATTGTTTTCGGTTTGTTTCTGGTTTATTTCCTTGGAACTGGTTTAAACGGTATTCAGGAGAGACTTCACACCGAATACAATATGTTCCTTGCAATCAGTGCCCTTGGACTGATGTTTCTGAGTAGCTCGGTTGAGCTGCTGACGATTTTACTCAGCCTTGAGATCTCTTCCTACGCATTGTACGTCGTTATTCCGTTCCGGCGTGGACAGGGGCGTCTCCACGTTGAGGCCGGTATTAAGTATATTCTGTTCGGGGCTGCATCAACTGGCTTGACCCTTTATGGGATGAGCTACATCTTTGGTCTCGCCCACACAACGTATCTAAATGAACTGGCTGAAAAAATGCCGGCGCTGGTAGCAACTCAGCCGCTGGCAATCATTGCAATTGTTCTGGTTATGACTGCTTTCTTCTACAAGCTTGCAATGTTCCCGATGCACTTCTGGACTCCTGATGTTTATCAGGGTGCCGCAAATGAGACGACCAGTTTTGTTGCAACCCTGCCCAAGGTTGGTGCTGTTCTGCTGCTGCTGCGTTTTGTTGCTGTTGCCGGTGTTGATGTTTCACAGGTGACTTGGGTGCTTGCAACGATTGCTGTTCTGTCGATGACTTTGGGTAATTTTAGCGCTCTGGTGCAGACTGACCTGAAGCGGTTGCTGGCTTATTCCAGTATCGCCCATGCCGGCTATGTCATGATCGGCATTCTGACGGCTGATGAAATGGGAATGGCAGCTGCGGTTTTCTATGTTATCGGTTATCTGTTGATGAACCTTGGTGCTTTCTTTGTTATCTACAACATCTCGCCGAAGGGTGAGAACGTTACTTTTGATGATCTTAAAGGATTGTCTCGTCGTTCTCCGTTACTGGCTTTGACCTTGCTGGTTTCTGTTTTTGGTATGGCGGGGATTCCTCCGACAATTGGCTTTATCGGTAAATTCATGATCTTTGCCGGTGCGATCCATAAAGGTTTCTACGCACTGGTTATTATCGCTGTGATGAATGCGGCTGTTGCTGCGTTCTATTATCTTAAAATGGTACGTGCGGCTTATTGTGCAGCCGATGATGACCGTGAAGTTATTTCTCTGCCGTTCGGTGCTAAGATCATGGGTGCATTCTTCATCGTTGCAATTATTCTGATTGGTTCATTGCCACAGAGCATCCTCTCGGCAGCGAAAGCCGCAGTTTTGACATTGCTCTAGTTTTCAATGGAATAGATCTAAGGGCTCGCCGCTGTGGCGGGCCTTTTTTATTGTCCCATCACGCTGGTGAAAACCATGGGCTTTAGTCCAAGACTTTCAGTTGCTACTCATTGTTTCCTTCTCCATTGAGAAGAAGGTGCCCG
>JAMOPE010000329.1 GCA_027064785.1 Geobacteraceae bacterium | reverse complement strand
AAACCTTAAACGGAATATTTGCTGACGTAGATTGTTGGACAATCGGTTATATCTTCGGCCTGATCTGAATGCTGTTTTGGGTGGAAACAGGGGAAGATAGTATGAAGCGGTTGGCAACCCTTTCAGGATACTGATAAACGAATATGGCTGCAACTATTTATAAAATAACTTGGTCGTTTCTTTCTGTTTTGCTATGATCTTCGCAAGGGGCAGGCTTGTGATTTAAACTAACTGACGATTCGGAGGAATATATCTATGGCACGGAAACCACGGCTCCATTTTCCCGGTGCAGTTTACCATGTCACTTTGCACGGTAACGCTAATCAGCCAGTTTTTCGTGACGCGATTGATCGGACTCGCTTTCTGCTGCTGATTCAGGAGGGAATTGAGAAGTTTGGTCACAAGGTTCACGCTTACTGCCTGCTACCGACATCGTTGCAGTTGGTTGTTGAAGTTGCCGATGTCCCCCTCTCGCGGATTATGCAGCAACTGGGTTTTCGTTATACCCGCTGGTTTAACGACTGGCATCAACAGGCAGGCCACTTATTCCAGGGGCGTTATAAAGCGATTCTGGTTGATCCTGAAAAATATCTTCTCCCGTTGGTTCGTGAAATCCATCTTGCTCCGGTTCGTGCGGGGTTGGAAACATCGTCGATGAACTATGCATGGAGCAGCCATCTTGCTTATTGCGGTCGCGATAAAGTCCTCTGGCTGACGACAGAACGGACCTATTTGCAGATCGAAGAATCGGGGATTCGTGCCCTGATGAAATTCCATGCCTATGTCAACGAAGGCTCAGCCGAAGAGTCACCGATTGATTTTAATCGTGGCAGCGAAGCCGATCCGCGAATCCTTGGTGACGTCGAATTTGTCCGTGGGGTGATGAAACTATCGCGGCAGAAATATCGTCCCAAGGTGAACCCGGAAAAAGTCCTACGGATCGTGCTGGATCGCTACAAGCTCAATGAAGAAGATCTGGCAGCTCCGGGGAAAAACCGTCTTTATGCCGAAGCCCGGGCCTATCTCGCCTGGCTCTATCTCGAAACTGGTTGCGATACAATGACTGCTCTTGGTGATCGTCTTAACCGCGATGTTTCTTCTCTCAGTTCGGCGGTACGGCGATTACAGCTGAAAGCGAAGAAGGATGAAAAGGTTGCCGATAAATTTCAGAAACTGATGAATCGGATACGGCGATGAATCATGGCTAATATCAGTTTTCAGCCAATCGGTATTATCAGAACTCCCTATCTTGACAGTGCCCCCTATCAGCCGGTTGATACCGACCCTCAGGATTTCTACCTGCAGCTTGCGCCCGAATACGCTGCCGGATTGAAGGACCTTGACTCATTTACCTATATCTATGTTCTCTACTATATCGACCGATTGAATATGGACTGCAAAATGGAGATCACACCTCCATGGACAAAGGAGAAGCGCGTTGGGTTGTTTTCCAGCCGTTCCCCGGTCCGACCCAATCCCATTGGTTTGAGTGTTGTCAGAGTAAAAAAAATTGACGATTGTCGGGTTTATACTTCCGGGGTTGACGTCTTTGACAACACCCCGCTGCTGGATATCAAGCCCTACATCAATGACCTCGACAGTAAATGTGATGCCAATAATGGCTGGGTACAAGATATGGACGAGGACGAGCACATGGCATTGCATA
>JAMOPE010000328.1 GCA_027064785.1 Geobacteraceae bacterium | reverse complement strand
AGAAGGACTTAATCATTCCAAGGTTCCTTTGGTCGACAGCACCCCCTGAATCCGTGGGTCAAATCCGGTGGCTTCATCGAGAGCCCGGCCAAAAGCCTTGAAAATACCTTCGATCATATGGTGGAGGTTATCGCCATACGCCAGATTGACGTGGATGTTCGCACCGGAATGGTTACAGAAAGCGGTAAAAAATTCCTCAACCAGTTCGGTATCAAACTCCCCGACCTTCATTTTTGGAATATCGGCGTTGAACACCAGAAACGGACGTCCGGAGAAATCGATAATCACCGATGCCAGTGCTTCGTGCATCGGCATGGTAGCACGACCAAAACGGCGGACACCGGCTTTGTCGCCAAGGGCTTGCTTAAAGACCTCACCCAGGACAATTCCCAGATCTTCAACCGTATGGTGGGCATCAATTTCAGTATCACCCGTTGCCTTAACTGTCAGATCAAAAAAACCGTGACGAGCCACAGCAGAGAGCATGTGATTGAAAAACGGCACCGGACTCTCAATGTGATGCTGACCAGAACCATCAAGATTGAGCTCAATACTGATATTGGTCTCTTTGGTTTCTCGTTGAATCTTTGCTGTACGTGCCATATCAAACTCCTGTAGGGGCAGGCCCCCGTGCCTGCCCGGGCGAGTTAAATTCCCAAAGCCTGTAGACCTCCGGGCGAACATATTATTTTTGCAAACGAATTGAAACCGATTTAGCGTGAGCTTCCAGCCCTTCAAGTTCGGCAATATGGATAATGTCCTTCCCCAACCGCTGCAGACCTTCAGCAGTAAACGACAGGAGGCTCGATTTCTTGACAAAGTCATCAAGAGATAACGGTGAAAAAAACCGTGCAGTCCCGCCGGTCGGCAGTGTGTGATTCGGCCCGGCGAGGTAGTCCCCTGCCGCTTCCGGGGTGTGATGTCCCATAAAAATTGCCCCGGCATGGCGGATTGATGAAAGGATCTCAAACGGGTTATCGACTGCCAGTTCCAGGTGTTCCGGTGCAATCCGGTTGGAAAACTCAATCGCCTCAGCCAAACTTTCAGCCACAATAATTGCGCCATAATCGTCGATGGATTGTCGGGCAATGGTTTCACGGTTGAGCTGCTGCAACTGTACTTCGACCTCACGCTGAACATCTGCCGCCATCGTTTCTGAACTGGTCACCAGAATTGCCGAGGCCAGCTCATCGTGCTCCGCCTGCGACAACAGATCGGCCGCAATATGGGCGGCAGCACCGCTCCCGTCATTGATCACCAGGATTTCACTTGGCCCGGCAATCATATCGATATCGACCTGTCCGAAAACCAGCCGTTTTGCCGTTGCAACATAGATATTTCCCGGCCCGGTAATTTTATCGACCCGGGGCACAGATTCAGTTCCATACGCCAGAGCGGCAACAGCCTGAGCACCGCCAAGTTTGAAAATCCGGTCAACCCCGGCAATCTTCGCCGCCGCCAGAACGTGGGGGTTGATCTCACCGCCCGGCATCGGCACCACCATGATGATTTCACCGACTCCGGCAACTTTGGCAGGGATTGCATTCATCAGAACGGAAGATGGATAGGCAGCTTTCCCTCCGGGAATATAGATACCAACCCGATCAAGAGGGCGAACCATCTGCCCCAGAAGAACATCATCCTCATCGGTTGAGAGCCACGTTTCCTGCTTCTG
>JAMOPE010000327.1 GCA_027064785.1 Geobacteraceae bacterium | reverse complement strand
CAGCTGTCGATGCGATAAACCAATCAGGTACCCCAATTGACGCATCAGAGCATCTTCGTAGCAGTCAAGGTGACCATCAGCATAAACCAACTGCCAGAGAGTTTCGGCGATCTTCTCTTTTTCCGCCTGAGTAAACCCCTTGTTGATTTCTTTTGTAAATTGATGGAGATCGCTGCTCGATTGGCGCGTTCTCTCAGCGAGAATCAGTAACTGCTCCAACGAATCGTTCGACACACCGAAATTTTCTTTCAACACCCTTCTCAGGACAACATGCTCACTTTGCTGAAATTCCCCATCGGCATGAGCAATCTCGAGAAGAAGGACCGCTGCCGCCAAAGGAATACGCTCTGAGTCAGTGACAGAGTCCTCTTCCGGGGTGGAAAATACCTTTAATATCTTTTTAAACATCACTTAAATACCTAATCAGTTTTTATAACGAATCACTCGAGCCTTCTCGAGAGTAATCATCCCTCCCTGCAACATTTCGTCAAGCTGCGGGATAACTCTTTCAATTTTCTCTTCACTATCGACAACTTCAATAATCATCGGGAGATCCTGCGACAAGCACAAAAGGCGGTCAGTGTGCAGAACCGAATTAGCCCCGAATCCGGCGACACCTTTTAACACAGTAGCACCAGCAAATCCTTCCTGACGGAAAAAATCGATCAATACTTTATATAACGGCTCATTCTGATATCGATCAGACTCACCGATAAAAATCCGCATCAAACTCTGTTCACCATCCAGTCGTTGCATACACCACCGGTCCTTTCAACTCCACAAAAATCAGGTTAACTGACGGGCAACAAAGACCCCCAGAAAAGCAAACACAAGGCACACCGCGACATTAAGCAAGACATTGATGCCCGCCTGCCAGAAACTGCCATCTTCAAGTAAACGTAAGGTTTCATAGGAAAAGGTTGAGAATGTCGTAAAGCCGCCCATAAAACCGACGGTTAATCCAACCCTTAAATCAGGTGGCAACAAAGTGCTGCGCAGACCAAACGTCATTAACATGGCAAGAAGAAAAGATCCGACAACATTCACCGTCAGGGTTCCATATGGCAAACTACGCCCTGTCAGCTGATAAACCCACCCAGAGCTCAAATAGCGGGCGATGCATCCCAAACCACCAAAGAAACCGATGTAGAGTAATTGCATAATAAAAATCCAGGCAGCACTAATAATAAAAGTGATAAAATCAACTCAGTATTTATTAAATATTAACAATTGTCAATCATCTATACACATCATAAATCATCTTTTCAGCAGTCCGAATCGCAAGGTGATTGACAAACTCGGAGTTATTCCGTAGCTTCTCTCCATCACTCTCAGTACAAGAGGAATAATTCCATGAAGTCCAGTTATAAATATCTGCTCCCAATTCTAGTCTGCCTGTTTCTTGCAGCATGTAGTGGTTCAAAAGCCAAACCGCAAACGTCTGCGGAGGAATATTTTCAAAAGGGTGAAGCCCAGTTTGAGAGCAATCTTTACGATGATGCAATCGCATCATGGGAGAAGGTCAGAGATACCTTCTATTCTCCAGAACTGAGTATGCTCGCAGAGTTAAAAATTGCCGAAGCTTATTATGTTTCCAAACGTTATGAAGAAGCGGCAATTGCATTTCAAGATTTTCTTAAGCAGCACCCCGATGACTTCCGTGCCGCGACAATCCTCTACCGGATGGGCCTGTGTTATTATCAACAGATTCTTTCTCCGGACAGGGATCAGACCAGCACCGAAAATGCACTCCACAGTTTTGAAGAACTTGTCCGCCGCTATCCCGATGATCCCAACGCTCAGGAAGCAGGATATCTCATCCAACGCTGTAAAACACGGTTAGCAGAGCACGAAGTTTATGTCGGGTGGTTTTACCTGAAGCAGAGGCGCTATCAGGCAGCCATCACACGACTGCAAGGAATCGTTAAATCGTTCCCTGATTATTACTACCGTGATGAAGCCTATTACTATCTGGTCAAAGCCTATACGGAGATCGGTCGTCCCGAAGAGGCACAACAATACCTCAAGAAGCTCACAGATGAATTCCCCGGCAGTGACTACACCGATGATGCCAGAGATTTAATCGTGAAAGACTGATTTTTTTCACCAGCACAACTCACTGATCACGTCGAATCCTATTTTCTATAACGGGGTGTTTCCAGCACCCCGGATCTCACATTTCCCCGTACTCCAAACACTTTGCACTGTAGATCCCTACGCAGCCGCTCAACAATTACCAGAAATGATAATTTAAATCGGTCTCGGCGTATTTTCCCTTGACTTGAATGTTGCCACCAGTATATAAGAAACGCTGTTCTTTTAATAGTCTAATGCTGTAGCTTACAGGGAAAAGAGAGCATTTCTTTCGCTAAGCGAATATCCTGTAAAATCAATCAGTTAAAAAGAAGTAAACTAATCATAGCGCTGTTCTAACAGCACTTCCAACCGGTGCTCATGCATCATTGTCCTTTTCATAGGAGGAGAGAGAATGTCCGATTTCGGAACACTTGAGAGTCGAGTACGTCGTAAGTCCCTGCTCAACAAAGTCGTAAAAGCAGAAGATTGCATCCAGCATTTTAAAGCTGGTCAAAACCTGCTCTGGTCCGGTTTTACCCCGGCAGGATATCCAAAAGCTGTGCCGATTGCACTGGCTGATCACGTTGAGGCCAACAACCTGCAAGGCAAACTGAAGTTCAACCTTTTCATCGGTGCTTCTGTTGGTGCCGAGACAGAGGATCGCTGGGCATCCCTCGACATGATCGATCGTCGCTGGCCTTATCAGACTGGTAAAAATATTGCCAAGGGAATCAATGCCGGTCGGATCCGCATGGGTGACAAGCACCTGGGTCTGTTTGCTCAGGATATCAGTTACGGTTTCTATACCGAAAATGGTCGCTACGACGTAGCCATCATTGAGGTTTCAGATATCAACGAAGACTGTGGTCTGGTTCTGACCTCATCTTGCGGTATCGTCGCTGAAGCTATCAATCTTTGTGATAAAATCATCATCGAAGTTAACACAGGGCAACCCTCATTTGAAGGGATGCACGATATTCATATGCAGCAGAAGCCGCCGCATCGTGCTCCATTCCTGATCACCGAAGCGCATACCCGGATCGGGACTCCATACGTACCATGTGATCCCGACAAGATCGTTGCAATCGTTGAATCCAAGCATCGTGACAAAGGTCGTGCATTCGCAGGTCAGGACGATACCTCCGACGCGATTGCCGGTCACTTGATGGAATTCTTCTCCCATGAAGTTAAGATGGGTCGTCTTCCTGAAAACCTGCTGCCACTGCAGTCAGGTGTTGGTTCGATTGCTAACGCCGTTGTCGGTGGTCTGGCAAATGGTCCATTCACCAACCTCAGCGTCTTCACCGAGGTTCTGCAGGACACCATGCTCGACTTCTTCGATTCGGGCAAATTGAACTTCGCTTCCGCCTGTTCACTGTCACTGTCAGAAGATCCCGGGTTCCCTCGCTTCTTTGACAACTGGGACAAGTACTTTAACAAAATTGTTCTGCGGCCTTTGTCAATTTCAAATGCTCCAGAGCCAATTCGTCGTCTCGGTTGTATCGCCATGAACACCCCGGTTGAGTTTGATATTTATGCTCATGCAAACTCAACACTGGTTGGCGGCACCCGAATGATCAACGGTCTTGGTGGCTCTGGTGACTACCTGCGTAACGGCTACTTGAAAATTATGCACTCACCGTCAACCCGCCCAAGCAAAACTGATCCACATGGCATTACTTGCGTTGTACCAAAAGCACCACATGTCGATCATACTGAGCATGATCTTGATGTTCTGGTTACTGAGCAGGGTCTGGCTGACTTGCGCGGTGTCGCACCAAAAGAGCGCGCCAAGTTGATCATTGAGAAATGTGGTCACCCCGAGTACAAGCCAATTCTGAACGATTATCTGGAAATGGCTTCTAAAGATTGTCTCGCCCGTGGCGTTGGTCACGAGCCTCAGTTATTCGATCGTGCTTTCAAGATGCAGCAGAACCTTGCTGAGAATGGTACTATGCGGATCAAGAACTGGGACATTAAAGTCGATCTGTGCGAATAGATCTGACTCGCTAAACTACAATAAAATAGCCCCGTCGGTTTTCCGGCGGGGCTTTCTTTTTCTCGAAATCAAATACGTTGTGAAAAGTATTACCAAACAGACTCACGCATATAAATTAAATGTGTATTCCCCTTAAAAATCCCAAAAGTGGCCTTTGCTGAGGGATTGCTTCCGGCTGGCTGTAACCACTCCAAACCTGCACCTGTTGTTAACGATAAATCAAGCATCACATCAACACTGCCATCATTACCCGTTCCGGGTCCGCTTAGAGTCAAATCATGACCAGTTCCTGAAAGCAAAGTCCCACTCCCAGTCGCCAATGTTTCACCGGCATCAAGGTTCCCCTGATAATTTGTAAGGGTCAGATGAAGCGAATCGTACGGGGTACAACTATCCAACACATTCGGAACAAATGCAAATCCATCATAATACTCAGTCAGAAGCGGAATCGTCAAAGGCAAGGTTTCGGGACCATAACTGTTCTGCAACTGCATCCGACCGTAACGAATTGGCGTGCCCGTCGGGACAAATGAAATAGGCAGCCCGGCAGCAGAGACGCCATCGCTGTCGGTAATCGCCGTCACAGGTAATTGAACATCGCTGATAAACGGAGGAGCCAAAGCATTGGCTTCCCGAGTATAAATAAACTCATCAACACCCAAAGTAAAATTGAGTGTTCCGTCATTATTAGTAACTAATGTGCTGACTCCAGGGGTCCAGATCAAGGCGAGTAGGCTTCCATTAGAACCAACATGACTTGCATCAGCGGTCACCGCAGGCATATTGATCTGAGTTGATTGAGTGAGTTTGACAAAATCATCACGGTAGTTAACCACAGTGTTTCCGCCACCGCCCGTTGCGGTAATCAGCAATTCCGGGAAATTGGGAAAAGAATAAGTAAACGGTTGACCGGAATAAGTAAAACCACTGCAGCCATCCTCAAAAACACCATCATTTATAATCGATGTCGTGAAATGATCTGGGATAAAGCGACCGATATTTGTAGACGTCGCCACGGGAAGAGCTTGACCAAAATAAGCAGGGGACGTTGCCGCAAAATTAAAAACTCCGACCTCAGAGACCGTTTGATGAGCAATAACAGCTTCGCCACTATCTGCTGCCGAAATATCAACCGCAGTGACTCCAATTATCCCAGTGCTCACACCTGCCCCGGTAGGAGCAATCAGATTGTGGCTTATAGAAATTGCATCAAGCTGGAAGTTCGGTGTCGTTACATTCCCGCTACAGAAGTCACTATCCCCTGAATTTTCCCAGCAGACACCCTTCACCTTTAGTGTAAAGTTTTCATCAACCCGTTTGAATGCTGAGCAGAGCCCATTCCCGGCAGCACAATCAGCATTAGCCTCATCTGAATAAATACACAATCCAACCGGACGGACAACAAAACTGTCGGTGCCAGCCATCACGAGACCGGCTTCTTCACTCCCAATCCCATCATAGTGCGCATTTAATTGAAGTTGACCCGCATCAGGATAGTTCAACATAAAATTGGCAGTTGCATTAGCATCAAAATTGAGAGGAATCCCAGTCCCGGGACTGGCAGAGGCAATGTCTATTCCGTCCAAAACAAGCGTCTCAGTTCCCGTACCGGGAGAGATATAGCTATTCCAGAAGTGCACTGTTTTTGTGGTATTGGCAAATCCATCATCAGCGACACACGTCTTTGTTGTGTCATCAGTTCGAACGGCATGGAGCACGATCTGCGGTGAATCCTGACAAGACGTAAGATCTGGCACATCATAAATAAATCCGGAATCATAAAAGACAAGTCCGCAATCTCCTTCGATCCCAGAATTAAAACACTTGTAATCATGAACTGGAATTGGATTTGGGTCCCTCAGCCCGAGAGTGGCCAAACCCGTAACCGTCTGGCGCAACTGGACAGTTTCATGACCGGTAAAAGTGTAATTGTCGCCACTGATCCAAACGGGAGGGTTTGCCGTTGCCGGAGTCATCGTGATCGTCACAGGGTCACTATACTCTGAGCTACAAGAGGCATCGGAACAAGCACGTAAGGTGATATCCGAACGTTGGCATGTTAGTCCAACACCCGTGTGTTCAATACGGTAATGGTCAAGCATGCCACAGATCTGACACCCGGAACGCGTTTCTTGGTAAAGCGCCTGGATATCAGCAGCAGAAAGGGCCTCAGGGAGTATCCGTATTTCATCCATCAGCCCTTTATATACTTTCAACTGTGACAAACCGGTGTATAAGTTTCCTAAATATAAATTTGAATTATAATCGGGGATAGAGCTAGAGGATTCTGGAGCAACTTTATCAAGCACTCCATTGATATATAATTTTGCCCTCTGACTCGCAGGAAGGGTCCCATCAAAAACAACTGCAAAATGGGTCCAGGAGTTTTCAGGAATAATTGTATTTGAGGCAAAACGATTATTGACAGTGTCAAGATCGACATAGATTTTACCATCTCCCCTTGCACTGTAAAAAAACACTCCATATGCAACATTTGAGCTAAAGGTATTTCTCTTGGAAATAATACCCCGAGCATTTCCAGTCGGAGGGGAGATACGAATATCCTCAGGATTAATCCAGCCTGCAATTGTTAACGCGTCGGTATTGTCAAACTTATCGGAATCGTCGATTTCAATATAATCGTCGATACCGTCGAACCGACCACCATTACAAACTTTACCCAGTTCAATGGCAAGGGGACCATTTTGAACACGACCGTCAAAACCATTTCCACTATCATCAATAATCGTATCGGTTTCACTACATACGTCGAAATGATACGCCGCTGATGCCGCACAAGGGCAGAAGCGTGGGCTCCCATCATAATTGTTTTGAGTAAGCTGATTTAAGTAAAGGCTATGAACCTGACTGGCATCGAGAGCATCATCGTAAAGTTCAACTTCATCAATTGCACCATCAAAAAAAAGCCCACTCGAATCGGTATAAAACTTCCCAATCTGAAAAGGATTGGAAGCAAAAGCGATAGCATGATTGTTAACCGCCTCTTGTACTCCATTGACATAAAGACGGTTGGTATTATCTACCTGATGAACCAAAACAACGTGATACCATGCCCCAACTTGCGGAACAGTTGTTGATTTCAGATACCTATAATGGCCACTACTGTCAGCCATCAGTGAGGCAATTCTCTGAGATCGGCCAACCTGAATATTCCAGCCGCGCCCGGTTCCCGAATTAACATTGGTCAGTTTTGAAATAACTCCATTCCAACTCCCGAAGGAATCAGCACGGAACCAGACCGATGCCGTAAAAGCACCGACGGGATTCATCACTGGGGTATTGGGGATTTCAACATAATCTTCCGAGCCATCAAAAAAACCAGCTCGGCAAATACCACCAGTGCCATCATTCGCAATCGTTTCAGCATCGTAAAAAGCAACCCCATGATTATTGTTGCCACTGCTATCCACGACCTCATCAACACTGCCATCCCAGCGACAGTCATCGAGACGATACTCAGCAACAGGGCTAATCGCACAACCATGGACGACAGTCCTGAGATCATTGATCTGTTCAACCGTCAGGGCCCGGTCATGAACACTAACTTCATCAATAGAACCGACAAAGTGAAACCGAGAACCCGTTTCGGAAGATAAATTATTCTCCCCTCCGATTGAAGGATCTCCAGCATCCGCGCCCCAAGATCCCGAATATGATTGCGAAACAGACGCTAATTGATTGCCGACCGGATCAAAGACATATATCCGTTTTATGTTATTTGAGATATCAGCAACAGCCGCAACAAAATACCAGGTATCATTTTCGATCACCCGAGGAGTGTCGAGAATAATTGGGCTGGTGCTCCGCGAAAAAAACCGAATCGTTCCCGTGCCGCCATCCCCCAGACTAAAACCAAACCCCTGAGTATTATTAGGATCGTCGATCAAAATCCGCTGTCCAGAACGGGTATTGTCTGTCGTCCTGATCCATGCCGTTACAGTAAAGTCAGTCGTTAAATCGGGATAATTGGAGGGAAGCGCAACATAGTCATCAACTCCATCGAAAACACCATAGTTACACGTTCCCGGACTCCCCGGAATTGCAGGGGACAACTCTTCCGTCACCGCCCCATTGACTGCAGTTGCATGATAATGACCACTACTGGAATCCCGAACACCCCCTGGATTACCATTCCAAATTGCCTCGTTAAAATGATACTCACCAATGGCATTTGCACAGGAACAATAACGGTTGCTCCCATCAGAATTTTGCTGAGCCTGCAGATTACTGTAAAGAATCTGAATCTCACCCGCATCGAGAGCAGTATCAAACAATTCAACCTCATCAATCGCACCATCGAAAACAAGTCCAGTTGAATTGGTATAAAACTTCCCGATCTGAAAAGGATTGGTGGTAAATGCAATACCATGATTGTTCGTCGCTTCTTCATGACCATTAATATAAAGATGATTGGTATTATCTGCTTGGTGAACAAGAACAACATGGTACCAGACACCCGTTTGAGGAACAGTCGTCGAGCGCAAATAGACATAGTGGCCGGTATCATCAGCCATCAGAGAAGCAATGCGCTGGCTGCTACCAACCTGGATATTCCATCCTCGGCCAGTTCCCGGATTGACATCTGTCAGCTTTGAAATGACACCGTTCCAAGTTCCTAAAGAGTCAGCGCGAAACCAAACTGACGCTGTAAACGCTCCAGCAGGGTTGAGGACCGAACTATCTGCAACTTCAACGTAGTCACCCGACCCATCAAACCTGCCCATATTACAAAGTCCACCAACACCATCATTAATGACAGTATTGGCATCGTTAAAAGCAGTCCCATGAAGGTTATTAACGCTACTATCCTTGACCTCGTCATGTGACCCGTTCCAACGGCACTCGTCAAGGCGATAATTGGCGATAACTGCACAATCTGCCAGCTGCGGAAATGCAACAACAAAGATAAAAAGAAAGGCAAGGAGATTGCACACACTTATTTTTTTTG
>JAMOPE010000326.1 GCA_027064785.1 Geobacteraceae bacterium | reverse complement strand
TCCCGATGTCCCCGAACTTGTCCGCGGCAAAACCGGACGGGTCTACGGTAACCTCATCTCGCTGCTGACACTGATGAAGTCTCTGCCGCTGGCCTACAACAAGGATATGCAGGAAGATAAAGAGCCGCTGTTTGACACAATCGACACGGTCAAAGGGAGCCTCAAGATCTTTGCCGATATGATCGCTGAAATGAAGGTCAAAGCTGACAATATGCGGATTGCCGCGGCGCGTGGATTTTCAACTGCGACCGATGTTGCCGACTACTGTGTCCGTAAGGGGCTGCCGTTCCGTCAGGCTCACGAAGTTGTCGGCAAGACCGTCCGGTACTGCATCGAAACGGGAAAAGATATTCCAGAATTGAGCCTTGCTGAGTTCAGGGAGTTTTCAGATTTGATCGACGAAGATATCTACGATTTCGTTACTCTCGAAGCATCGGTCAATTCCCGGACCGCCACTGGCGGGACAGCTCGACTGGCGGTAGAACGTGAGTTAGCACGGCTGAAACCTGCGGGAGAATAAACGTATGGCGTACGGTAAAAGTCTCTTTTTTATTCTGGTATTGACATTGGTACTGAGCGGCTGCGGAAAAAAAGGGCCGGTCAGACCTGTAGATAGTGATTTATCAACCCCGGTACACACACAACCAACCAACGATTGTTCCAGCTAGGAACAAGGAGGAAAACATGTTTCAAGGATCAATGGTAGCAATCATCACCCCCTTCGACAGTGAAGGACATTTTGATGAAGAGAGCTACCGTCAGCTGGTTGAATTTCAGATTGAAAACGGCACCGATGTTATCGTTCCGTGCGGGACAACCGGCGAGTCGGCAACCCTCAACTACGAAGAACACGATAAAGTCATCAAAGCGTGTATTGCTCAGGTGAATAAACGGGTTCCGGTTCTCGCAGGAACAGGTTCCAATGCCACCGCTGAGGCAATCGCCATCTCGCAACATGCCAAAGAGATGGGTGCCGATGGTGTCCTGCTGGTGTCTCCCTACTACAATAAACCATCGCAAGAGGGGCTTTATCAGAACTTTAAAGCGATTGCCGAAAACGTTGCTATTCCTCAGGTTCTCTACAACGTGCCAGGCCGAACCGGAATGAACATGACCGCCGACACAACAGTGCGATTAGCCGAGATCGACAACATTGTTGCGATCAAAGAAGCCTCGGGTGACATTACGCAGGCAAGTGAAATTATTGCCCGTGCCGGAGATAAAATTGATGTGTTATCAGGTGATGATTTCCTCACTCTGCCGCTGATGGCATGCGGTGCCAAAGGGGTTATCTCTGTCACCGCGAACATCATGCCAAAACAGGTCAAGGCAATGGTCACAGCAGTTCAGGAAAATCGCTGGGCTGATGCAAAAGAATTGCACCTGGAACTGCTTGACGTCCATCAGGCCATGTTTATCGAGTCCAATCCGGTACCGGTTAAAACAGCAGCAGCATTGATGGGAAAATGCCGCACCGATGTCCGACTGCCACTGGTCGACATGCAGACAGGGACACTTGAGACCCTTAAGGCCGTGCTGCGTAAGCACAAATTGATCTAACAAAAACACTCTTCCCCTGTAGTTCGTGAAGGATTTAAAACATGAAAGTAGCTATTGTTGGTGCCGCCGGACGGATGGGTGGCCGCCTGATTCAGGCGGTTGTCGCAGCAGACGGATTGGAACTTGTC
>JAMOPE010000325.1 GCA_027064785.1 Geobacteraceae bacterium | reverse complement strand
AAGCAGCAAAGCCAAAAGAAAAAAGCTACAAGCTTTCGGATGGGAAAGGGTTGTATTTGCAAATCAACCCCAATGGTGGAAAGTGGTGGCGATGGCGTTACAAGTTTGCAGGGAAAGAGAAGATGCTCAGCCTTGGTATTTTTCCGGAAGTATCGTTGCGGGAGACCAGAGAGGATCGAGATGAGAAGCGCAAGCTATTAAGGGCAGGTAAAGATCCCAGCGATATTCGGAAAGCAGAAAGACTTGCTGCAGCAGGCATTGACCCAGAATGTGACCAGGAGAATACCTTTGAAGCTGTCGCACTTTATTGGCACAAGGAGAAGCATTCACAAGATGTCAGTGCCGGTCATCCTGCCATAAAGTAGTCTCCTCAATTTTCTCGAATCCGTTCGAGTTTATCACTTCACAGTGCCTTATCAATAATACTCGAATCAATTCGAGTATTAATTTTTTACATTGCATCGTATTGAAGGATAGAATACTTTACGGAGGGGAAATTAAAGGTAAGCAATTGAAAAGTTGAGGAAAATATGACAAATGAAGCAGATAGACCTAAAGCAGATCTACGTAAGAATCTCCGTGCACCGCTGATCATTCAGAAAGTCAGGATTGATGGAGAAAGACCGGCTTTTTTCGGTTACAGCAAAAATATCAGCAAAAGCGGGATGTTTATTGCCTCTACCAACACGATTCAAGCCGGTGAACAGATTGACCTTGAATTCCAGCTTCCACCACCATTAAAAGGAACTGCCCGGTGTCGCTGTGAAGTCGTATGGAAACGTCCCCCGGGGACTCACCTTCCCTTTGAACCCGGGATGGGAATAAAATTTGTCGATATGCCCGAAGAAATTTCCACCCGGCTTGATGACTGGATCAGAGAACAGCTTTAATCAGAAAGTCCCGCTAAACGATTGGGTCGCGGGACTTTTTATTTTTAAATCATTTACTGAAAATTTAATCGATGGCTTGTAAAGCCTGTTTAATTCGTTTGAGAGACCGCTCTTTTCCCAGAATCTGCAGAATATCATAGATCCCCGGACTGGCAGCACCACCGGTCAAGGCAAAGCGGAGTGGTTGGGCAACCTTGCCAAATTTCAACTCAGTCTCCGTAAGAATTTCAGCAAAAGCAGCTTCAAGCTTTTCTTCAATAAATTCATCGCAACTATATAATTTGTCAAGTATAGTTTCGAAAATAGTGATTTGCTCCGGTTTGAGAAATTTCTTCCGCCCCTTTTCAGCATAAACAACAGGATCAGCATAGTAAAACTCTGCACCGGCAGCCATTTCTACCAATGTTGCTGAGCGTTCCTGCAAACTTTTCACCACCTCAACCAGATCAGGGCCGTCATCGATATCAATTCCCTGTTTTTCAAGAAATGGTTTCAACAACTCAGCCAGTCGTTGCGGATCACCGGTTTTGATATAATGACTGTTCAGCCAAAGAAGCTTCTCAGGATTGAACACTCCGGCAGACCGACCGACATTATCAAGACTGAATTTTTCAATCAGATCATCCATACTGAAGATCTCTTCGTCTCCGAATGACCAGCCAAGCCGGACCAGATAGTTAACTATCGCCTCAGGCAGATAACCCATTTCCTGATACGCCATCACCGACGTGGCTCCATGACGTTTCGACAGGCGCTTTTTATCAGAACCGAGAATCATCGGGACATGGGCAAACTCAGGTACTT
>JAMOPE010000324.1 GCA_027064785.1 Geobacteraceae bacterium | reverse complement strand
GGCAACAACTGCCCCCTCATCCGCCCTGTCGGGCACCTTCTCCCCAATGGAGAAGGAAACAATGAGTAGCAACTGAAAGTCTTGGACTAAAGTCCATGGTTTTCACCAGCGTGATGGGACAATAAATCTCTAACGGAGATGTTGATCAATTACTTCAAAAGATCATCAACGGGAACATAGTTCAGATTAAAGGCATCTGCAACACCGGCATAACAAACCTGCCCGGAAACAACATTCAGCCCGTCACGAATACCAACATCATCAAGAGCAGCCTGCTTCCAGCCCTTATTGGCCAGCTTAACTGCATACGGCAGCGTAGCGTTCGTCAATGCCATGGTTGATGTCAATGGAACTGCCCCCGGCATATTAGCGACGCAGTAATGGACAACCCCGTCGACGATATAGATCGGATCAGTATGGGTCGTTGCTTTTGATGTTTCAAAGCAGCCGCCCTGATCAATTGCGACATCAACCAGCACAGCACCGGTCTTCATGGTTTTGAGCATCTCGCGAGTGACCAGTTTCGGAGCTTTCGCACCATGGACCAGCACCGCACCGATAACCATGTCGGCTTCTTTGACCAGTTCACGAACCGTCGCAGGTGAAGACATCAATGGGAAACAATTTTTCGGCATAGTCTCTGACAAATGACGTAACCGGTCGAGATCCATATCGAGAAGATAAACCTTGGCGCCAAGACCACATGCCATCCGTGCAGCATGAGTTCCGACAACACCACCGCCAATAACAACAACAGTCGCCGGAGCAACACCGGGAACACCACCCATCAAAATCCCGCGACCACCCTGTGCCCGCTCAAGGTATTTAGCCCCTTCCTGAGCTGCCATTCGCCCGGCAACTTCACTCATCGGGGTCAGCAGCGGTAGAGAACCATCGGGATTCGTGATCGTCTCATAGGTGACACAGACCGCCTTCCGCTCGATCATTGCCTTGGTCAGTTCTTCTCCGGCCGCAAAGTGGAAATAGGTAAAAACAATCTGCCCCTCGCGGATCATTGGGAATTCATTCGGCTGTGGTTCTTTTACGTGCATCACCATTTCAGCCCGGGCATAGACATCTGCGGCAGAAGGAGAAATTTCAGCACCGGCCTGGAGGTAGTCCTCATCGCTAAAACCACTTCCGACCCCGGCACCGGCTTCAACCAGCACCTGATGACCATTGCCCTTCATTACTTCAACACCGGAAGGGGTCATACAAACCCGGTTTTCCTCAACCTTAATTTCTTTCAGAATACCAACAATCATCGCTATCTCCTCTCCCCTGCGCAATTAATCTCCACCACTCATTGTGTTTTACCAAACAATTTTACCATTTCTGAAAATAACTTTTCCTGCAAATTCAAAAATAAAAAACTGTTATTTTAATGATTACGCTGATATTCTTCGAAAATGTCACGGATTCCTCGAAAAAATGGTCTCGATTCGATTGATCAAAGAATTCTAGCCGCTTTACAAAAAGATGGTCGACTTAGCTATGTTCAACTGGCAACCAAAGTCGGACTGTCGGAATCGGCATGTCTGCGCCGGGTCAAATTATTGGAACAAAGCGGCGTGATTGATCGCTACGTGATGTTGATCGATCAAACTGCCATCGGCAAACCGGGAAATGTTTTTGTGCGAGTCACCTTGGAAGGACAGCAACAGGAGAAGCTGCAGCATTTTGAGCAGGAAATC
>JAMOPE010000323.1 GCA_027064785.1 Geobacteraceae bacterium | reverse complement strand
TCGGTTTGTCGGCTTAATTTATCGATGCTATGGCTGCGAACTTCGCCACGCAGGCTGATTTGACCGGGGATGATGTTTGATGCCATCCCTCCGTGGATTGTTCCGATATTAGCGGTTGTCTCTTTATCAATACGACCGAGATTCATCCGGGCAATGGCACGGCTGGCAATCTGGATAGCTGAAATTCCTGCCTCGGGGCAAACTCCGGCATGAGCTTCGTGACCAAAAACATCAATTTTAAACCGGTTGGCGGCCGGAGCACGGTTGATGACAATATCAGTCCCCCGCGTATCGAGGGCGATTGCCCGCTTTGCTTTGAACTGAGAAAAATCGAGTTGTTTGGCCCCAAGAAGACCCTGCTCTTCACAAATTGAAATAACAATTTCAAGGGAAACGTAGGGAATCTCCTGTTCGTTGAGAACTGTAATGGCTTCAATGATCTCAACGATTCCTGATTTGTCATCCCCACCAAGAATTGTGTCCCCGGCACTGGTAAAAATCCCGTCTCTCAGAACCGGAGTGACATCCTTTGCCGGTGTGACGGTATCCATATGGGCGGAGAGAAGAAGTGGCTCACCGGATTTCTTGCCGGGGATTCGGGCAATCAGGTTCCCCGAATCGCTACCGATTTTTTTACCGGCATCGTCGAATTCGACAGTTGCACCAAGTTTTTCAAAACTTTTCTGCAAATATTCAGCTATTGCTGCTTCATGAAATGACGGGCTGTCGATGGCTGCCTGCCGCATAAATTCATCACTGACACGCTGTTGATTGATCATGGTCTATTCGAGTCCTTTTGTTAATCACATTGATTAAGATGAGCCATGTTATCCTCCTGTTACCATTCTGGCAATGATGAATTTTTAACCTCTCGACAGGTGAAACCCCTAGCTGTTATGATCAACATTTAATTTAGATTATTCTTACCTGACATAAAGTAGAGAGTACGATGAGTTTGAAACAAGATTTTCAACCGCCACGCGGTTCATCTTCTGGCGGTAAGGGAAAAAATAAGCGAGGGTGGATTGTTGGGCTGGTCTCCCTCGTTTTTGTCGCTGTCATTGGTATTGCATTGGTCAGCTATTTTAGCGGGTCTGATAATGATTTGCAGTCAGCCCCGGTTGCTCCTGAAGTTGTTGCTGTTCCCAAACCTGTCACACCGCCACCTCCACCTCTACCCGTTCGTGAAGAGATCAGCAATGTTGTTCCGGCAGGATCAACTATCACGGTATTGTTGGGTGACTACTTTGATGCTCAGGAAATCTACTCATTAAATAAGCAAAGTCGCGAGGTTTTTCCTTTCACAAAAATTTGTGCCGGTCGACCTTATAAAATTATCACCGTTGATGGTGAATTTGACTCATTTGTCTATGAGATTGATGATCAGGAATTACTGGTTATCCATCGGGATGCCGGTGAGACAACAATCGAACGACAAAAAATTATTTACGATATGACAACCGAACTGATTCAGGGGACGATCCATTCCAGCCTTCTTGAAGCGGTTCACGACATTGGTGAAGATCACCGGTTGGCATTTATCCTTGCCGATATTTTTGCCTGGGATATCGATTTTATCCGTGACCTTCGTGTTGGTGATACGTTTCAGGCACTGGTTGAAAAACGCTTTCGGGATGGTCAACCTGCTGGCTATGGAAAAGTGATTGCTGCCGAATTTGTCAATCAGAAAAAGGTTTTCCG
>JAMOPE010000322.1 GCA_027064785.1 Geobacteraceae bacterium | reverse complement strand
AGTTCGGCAGCTATCAGGGAAAAAACACTGCAGCCGGAGATGCGCAAACCGGTGACATTTTTTGATTATCGGGATAAAGATAGTTTAGTTTAAATTGTGAGTCCTTCTCCCCGCAGGAGAAGGTGGCCGAAGGCCGGATGAGGGAGAACTGTCGTGGTAATCCCCCTCACCCCAGCCCTCTCCCTCAGGGAGAGGGAGGATATTGTCAGCAGAAAACAGGATAAAACATGAGTAAACAAAATACAGTTGTCCTTAATGGCAACGATTTAACGATTGATGAGATTGTTGCTATCGGCGTGGGTGATAAACAGGTCGCTCTCGATCCTGCGGCACTGGAACGCTGCCGGGCGAGTCGTAAGTTTCTCGAAGACGAAGTTGCCGCCAAGCGGGTTATTTACGGGGTGAACACGTCGTTCGGGCCGATGTGTAACAAGATTATCGATGACGATCAGATCGAAACACTTCAGGTCAATCTGATTCGCAGCCATGCCGCCGGTTTGGGTGATCCCCTCAAGGACTACATCGCGATTGCAGTGATGGTGGTTCGTCTGAATACGTTGGTTAAAGGGTTCAGCGGAGTGCGGATTGAACTGCTGGAACATCTTCAGTGGCTGATTAATCAACGGGTCGCTGCTTATATTCCAGAGTGCGGCAGTGTCGGTGCTTCGGGTGATCTGATCCATCTTGCCCATCTGTCGCTGGCAGTGATCGGTGAAGGAAAGGTTTTTTATCAGGGAGAATTACAGCCTGCAACTGACGTTTATCAAACGTTGAACCGTGCGCCGTTACGCTTGAGTTTCAAAGAAGGAATTGCGCTGATGAACGGGACCAGTGCGATGACGGCACTCGCTGCTTTTGCACTGTTTGGGGCACGTAAACTGTTCAATATCAGCTGCGTCACCGGTGCTTTTGCCATCGAAATCTTTGGCGGTATCGACGATGCATTCGATGAAGATCTGCATCGCGTTAAGCCTCATTTGGGTCAGTTGGAGGTTGCCGAAACGATCCGTAACCTCTATCGCGGTTCGAAAAACATTACTTTGCGTTCTGAGATGCACGACCTGATTCGCCAGCAGTCGGCCGAGGGCCCGGTTTTTGAAACCAGTATCAATGTTCAGGATGTCTATTCGGTACGTTGTACTCCGCAGGTTCTTGCTCCTGTTTGTGAAGCGATTGCTCAGGCGGTACGGGTTGTCGAAATTGAAGTGAACTCATCCAACGATAATCCGATCATTATTCCTGAAGAGAAAAAAATTATTCATGGCGGCAATTTCCATGGGCAGAGTATCGGTTTTGTTATGGATATGCTGTCGATGGCAATTTCGACTCTGTGTAATATTTCAGAGCGGCGGACCAATAAATATCTCGATAAAAACCTCAATGAAGGTCTTCCGGAGTTCCTGATTCCCGGCACCCTGGGTTTGACGATGGGTTTTATGGGGGCACAGTATCTGGCAACGTCGACAACCGCTGAAAATCGCCAGTTGGCGTGCCCGGTCAGCACGAATTCGATCAGTAGTAATGCCTCTAATCAGGATGTTGTCAGTATGGGGACAGTTGCGGCGCGTAAGGCATTCAAGTCGGTCAGTAATGCCAAGCATATCATTACGCTGGAAATCCTTGCCGATTTACAGGCTCTGTCGTTCCGCAATGCGGATAAACTGGGTCGGGGAACGGGGCAGATTTATCAGACACTCCTCAAAGATTTTAAACTTTATGACAATACGCAGATTTTCCATGAGGATCTGACCCGCTTCCGCAAGTTGCTTTTTTCAAGCCAGTTGTTTGACGATCTGTCAGTTTACTGGACAGATGCATGAGTGCCCTGACCCTGCCAATAGCGGCTGAAGAGCTGGTTCCCCATCGGTTACCGATGCGACTGGTCGATCAGTTGATCGAAATTGAAGGGAAGAACGGGGTAGTTTTAACGCATATCAGGGCTGAATGTCCGCTGGTTGATGATTCCGGCCAGTTAGAGGAGATCGCTCTGGTTGAGTTGATTGCCCAGAGTTACGCTGCTCTTAAAGGGTATCTGGATCGCCGCGATAATAAACCGGTGCGGCAGGGGTTTCTCGTCGGGATCAAAAAGCTTGAATGGCTTGCGGCTGCACATGTTGGGGATGAGCTGAAAATCAGGATCAAATCCCTGGCTGAACTTGACGATTTTGCTGTTGCAGCAGGGGAAATCTGGCGGGGGGAAACACTCCTTGCCCGAGGCGAAGTGAAAGTGTGGATTGTTTGATCTTTTTACTGAAAGACAATATTGGTCGCACAATGAAATGTTTTTTACTGACATGTCTGTTTTTTATGATCCCGGTTCTCGGGAGTGCCGATGAACTGAGTAATCTTCTAGGTGAGTTGAAAACGGCGGCAGCGACAACCGAGACCCTGTCGAGCCCCTTTGTGCAGGAAAAATATCTCGATATCTTTGATGAAAAACTGCTGTCGCAGGGGCAGTTTGTTTACCGTAAACCCGACCAGCTGCGCTGGGAACTCCTCAGCCCGGTGGCTTCAGGGTTTATCCTTCAGGGCGATAAGGGGGAACGGTGGAACAGCCTCAGCCACGAGCGTGAAAGCTTCTCGGTCAAAAATGATCCGGTGATGGGGATGATTGCCCGGCAGTTACTGGCATGGGCGCAGGTCGACCTCGACTGGCTGCAGCAACGCTACCGGATGGAGCTGGTGACGAGCGAGCCGGTTATCCTGAAACTGTACCCTCTCGATCCCGGCGAAGCGGGGTTTATTCATCATCTTCAAGTCCGGTTTTCTCCCGATAACAGCCATGTGACAGAGGTCTTGATGGTTGAGCAGGGGGGTGATAGCACTTTGATTCGTTTTACCGCTGTCAAAATCAATGCAACCCTTCCTCCCAACGCATTTCAGGTGCCGAATTTCTGATGAGTCTGATCGTTTCCAGCTATCAAAGATTTCAGCAGCGCCGCGGCTGGCTGATTTTATTATTGCTTCTGCTGCTGGCATTTGCAGGATGGAATCTCTCTCAGCTTAAAGTCGAAGAGAGCATCACTGCGATGCTTCCCGATGGCACGTCACAGGTTGCTCACGACTTCAAGCTCTTGCAACAGGCACCTTTTGCCCGGCAGATCGTCATCAACCTGACGGCGACCGGTTCTGATATCAGCAGTGATCAGCTGCTGGCGGCGACCGATGTCCTGCAGAAAAAATTACCTGCAGATCTGTTTCTCAATGTTCTCAATGGCCCGGGAAAAATGGCAAACGGGGCTTTGTTCCAGCAGCTTGGTGATTATCTTCCCGTGCTTCTGGATGCTGACGACCTGCAGCACATCGATAAAAAACTGACAGCAGAGGAGATTGACCGCCGTCTGGCAAATGATTTCGCTCAACTGATTCAGCCGCAGGGGATGGCACTTAAAGGGCAGATTCGCCGTGACCCGCTACAGCTTGAAACGTTGGCTCTGAAAAAGCTCGCTTACCTCAATCCCATCCCCGATGTTCGTTTAAAGAACGGCCATTTTCTCAGTCGAAATGGAAAAAACAGTCTGATTCTTGCCGATACGCTGATCCCAATGACCGATTCAGTCGGCGCTCGGAAACTGTTGACCGCGTTTGAGAATGCCCGGCAGGGGCTCCCTGATGGGATCACTGCCGATCTGATCAGCGGTCATCCTTACACCTTGGCCAATGCTGATACCATTCAGGCCGATATGAAGCTGGTCCTGCTGGTTTCAGGTCTCGGGATTCTGCTACTGTTTCTTGTTTTTCTCCGCTCGCTGCGGGCACTGGTTGTTTATCTGCTACCGTTGTTCAGCATGGTGGCCGCGTTGGTGGCAGCACAACTGTGGTTCGGAACATTATCGGGGATCACGGTTGGTTTTGGTGCTGTGCTGCTGGGGATTACCATTGATTTTGGTCTGCACGTCTATTTTGCCCTGCGTTACGGACGGAGTCAGCTGGGGCGTGAACAGCTCCTTAAAACCGTTTCACGACCGGTCTTGTTTGGTGGTTTGACGACGTTAGCCGCGTTTGGCGTTCTGCTGACTTCGGCCTTGCCGGGTCAGCGGCAATTGGCCGTTTTTGCTATCGCTGGGATCCTTGCAGCACTGGCTCTTGCCCTTTTTTACCTCCCCCATTTTATTGGCACGGGGAAAAATCCCGAAGTCTCCAGTCGGCTGTTATTGCGCCGCCATATTTATGATCGTAACCCGGCGTTACGGATTATGGTTCTGTCGGTGTGGCTGATTGTCGTTATTTTTTCGGCAGTACAGGCGCAAAGTTTATCGATCAATGCTGAACTGCGTCAGCTCAGTTACCTTCCTGCCAAATTACAGCAGGCCGAGCAGCATCTCGGTGAGGTTTGGGGTCAGATGCGCAGCCGGGCACTGATTTTTGCTTCAGCGGAGACCCTCGAAGGGGCTTTGCAGGCGAATGACGTCGTCTGGCAGCAATTGCAGAAAGAACACGTGCCTCAGGGTGTTGTTTCCCTGGCACCGTTGCTGCCATCGCAGCAGACGCAGCGGCAGAGGATAACGGGCTGGGAAGACTTCTGGGAGACCCGGCAGGCGACGGTTCGCGATCTGATTCGGGTCAGTGGTGAGAAATACCATTTTTCAGCCAACGCATTTGATCCTTTCTGGGATCGTTTGAATCGTACTCCAACCCTGATAACTTCAGCTCGGGTGAAAAACTGGGGACTTGATCGTGCTCTTGACAGTTTGCTGCTGAAAACAGATCACGGTTATCAGATTCTTACCCTGATTCCAGATGATCCACGACTGGTCGGGGCACTGGATACCGATTTTTCCAGCCACCCGGAGATCAGTCTGGTATCGCAGCGTCGCTTCAGTCAGCAGCTCAGCCACGAAATCGGCGTCGATTTCAGCCGGTTCATCAGTTATGCCGGGGTGGCAGTTGTCTTCCTGCTGCTGCTGTTATTCCGCCGGCTGCGTGAAGTTCTGCTGGCATTACTACCGGTCCTGACCGGGTTGCTGGTGATGTTCGGTGGTATGGGCTGGCTGGGTCTGGAAATGAACTTATTTAATGTTGTGGCTTCGATTCTGATTATCGGACTGGGGGTCGACTATGGTATTTTTATGGTTTGCCACGGGCAGCAGGAAGAAGACCTGGCCTCGTCACGGGCAATCCTGATTTCGGGTCTGACAACATTGGTCGGTTTCGGAGCACTGGTGTTAGCAAAACACCCCGCTCTCCATTCCATTGGTCTGACAGTTTTATTAGGAATCAGCACCGCTGTTCCGACGGCGATTCTGGTGATTCCCGCGTTCCGGCCGAAGAGGCATTGATGTCGCGAATTTATGTACTCTTACTGCTGCTTGTTCTGGCTGGTTGTGTGCCGACAACTCCGTCACAACAGTTGCCCCAGGATTGTTCTGCCACGGCCTCGGTTGAGCAGCTTTTGAGTCACAGCTGGTTGACTCAGGGAGGGGTCTGGCGATTGCGTCAATTGACGCTGCTTGAAATCGGCCCGAAGAAGATTCCGTTGGAAGGTTTTCTGCGCCTTGATACGGCGAACAAACAGGCACGATTGGTCGCGATGAATGAGATGGGTGTGGTTCTGTTCGATCTGCTGGTGACCGAAGATGGCCAGCAACTGAAACGTGCGATTCCACAGCTGCAACAGGTCAAAGGGCTGGCAACCGGGGTTGCCCAGAGTTTACGTCAGATTTTTTTGCAGCCACGCCCGGCTGAAAGTGATCGGTTTGAAAATCTCGATTCTCGGCAGAAGTTGTGGCGGAGTATCCCCGGCGGCTATCTACGTTTCATCTACGATTGTCACAGCGATTTACGCACCGTTCGTTTCTCTGGCGACAGTGGTGACTGGCGGGTGGCCTACAATGACTATCAGACCTTTGCTGAAAGTCGTCTGCCTTTGGAAATCGTGATGAACGACTATCGCCATAGTGTGAAGCTGTCACTGTGGATACGTGAAGTGAAAGGCGAAAAATGAGTGTCATGAGAGAGGCCATTGCTGCTGCAGCGGTAGCCCCGCCGCAGCTGTCTGGATGGTCGGGAGAGCAGAGTTTTTGCTTTGCGAGTGACTTTATCGGTTTTTCGGGGCATTTCCCCGGGTATCCGATCCTTCCGGCGGTCCTGCAGGTGTTGCTGGCGCAATTAGTCGCTGAAGCGATCAGCGGGCAGTCGTTACAGGTTGTCTCTCTGGCTCGGGCAAAGTTTGTTCGTCAACTGCGTCCCGACGAAAAAATCGATGTTCAGCTCGACTGCCGTGAACAGGATGAGATGTTACGCTGTGCGGTCACACTGCAGGTTGGTGATGAGAAAGCGGCAAGTTATTCTCTCACTTTGAAACGAGGTCCGATGTGATAAAGAGAAAACCCTATTTCCCGCTTCAGGAGGATGCTCCCGACCCGTTGCGTTGTACCGTTGAGCGGATTGTCCGCTTTGAAGAGGTCGATGTGCTGGGGATTGTCTGGCACGGTCGTTACCCCAGCTATTTTGAGGATGGCCGGGTGCTGCTCGGTGAAAAATACGGTCTTGGATATATGGATTTCTACCACCAGGGGGTGGTCGCGCCAATTAAACAGATGCATGTTGATTATCGTCTGCCGTTGAAATTTGGTGACCCTTTTACGATTGAAGCGATCCTTCACTGGACCGATGCGACACGACTGAACCACGAATTTATCCTGCGTAACGAAGCGGGCGAAATCACCACGACCGGTTACTCGGTTCAATTGCTGATGGATCAGCAGCAGAATGTTCTGATGCTGCCACCACAGTTCTACGCCGATTTCAGGCAGCGCTGGGTCGCGGGAGAACTGTCATGATGCGGGTTGTTATCAGTCGGGCGGCAACAGTGACTGCACTGGGTGACGGTCTTGATTCCCTGTGGGATGGGCTGATGGCAGGTCAAACGGGCATTGCTCCATTCGACCGTTTCAGCTCCGATAATTATATTTCTGATTACGCTGCCTGCATTGAGAATCTTGCAGCCCCGCCAGGAACGTCTTTGCTTGATCCCCTGCTGGAACGGGTCGCAACTCAAATAGGGGCTCTCCCTGCTGATTGCCGCTTCCTGGTCGCTTCGACAAAGGGGGAAGTTGATCTGCTGACGCAGGTGCGGCGTGAAGAACAGCAGCTCCCGGACGCAGTCCTTTTTGAGGCACTGATTGAGAAAATTGCGAAACGTTTTTCACTGAAAACAACCGGTTACAATATCAATGCTGCCTGTGCCTCTTCAACTCTGGCGGTTGCCCGGGCGGCAGCGATGATTTCTGCCGGAGTTGCCGATGCCGTACTGGTTTACGCTGCCGATTTGGTGAGTGAATTTGTTTTTTCCGGGTTTTCGGCGTTGCAGGCACTGTCTGATCAACCCTGCCGTCCCTTTGATAGTCAGCGTAACGGCCTGACCCTTGGTGAAGCTGGGGTCGCATTGTTGCTGACGAGTGAAAAATACGCCGACCAGCAGAACGAAAAACCTCTTGCTGTTGTTGCCGGTTGGGGTGTTGCAAACGATGCTCACCATGTCACCGCTCCGGCACGTGACGGCTGTGGTTTGATCCTTGCCTGCCAGCAGGCATTGGAAAAAGCAGATATTGACCCGTCGGCAGTTGCTGCGATCAATGCCCATGGAACCGGAACCATCTATAACGATGCCATGGAATTGACAGCATTCAATAAAATCTTCGGTGATTTCCTGCCACCACTACATGGGGTGAAAGGAAGCCTCGGTCACTGTCTCGGTGCTGCCGGAGGTGTCGAAATTGCGGTTGCCTGCCGAGCATTGCAGGAGCAGCAGATTCCCGGAACCATCGGCTGTAAAAATCCTGAGGCAGCAGCACAGGGGCAAATCAGCGAAAGCCCGCAACCGATCAGTGGCGATTACCTCCTTTGCAGCAATTCGGGTTTCGGCGGGATCAATGCCACGGTAATTCTTCAGGGGGTGACGTCATGAAGGGGTGGATCAATGGTATCGGCTGGGTGACTCCGGCAGGGTTTGGCTGCGGTCGGGAGAACACACAACAACCTTTGTGCAACGGGACTCTTGAAATACCCAAACGGAAACAGGTTTTCGCCAAAGCCGATATGCGTTTCGGTCGCCTTGATGAGTTTTCCCGAGTCGGTCTGGCGGCGATCGCATTTTGTCTGCGCGATGCCGGGACTGAAGAATGGGATGAAAAACGCTCAATCGGGATCGTTGCTGCCAGTCGCTACGGCTGCTTGCAGACCGATCTCGCCTATCTGGATACGTTGCTCCCTGAACAGGGAAAACTGGCGAGTCCGAATCTGTTTGCCTATACGCTGGCCAACAGCTTCCTCGGTGAGGCTGCGCTGCGTTTCGGGCTGACGGGAAATACCCTCGTTTTTAATCATGCCGAAACGACGGCACTTGCGCCGTTATGTTATGCTCTGGAAGAATTGGAATGGGGTGGTCAGCAGGCGATTATTGCCGGGATTTGTGATCTTCCGGCACCTGCAGAATTTTCGAGTGAGAATGAAACCCCGGGGAGTTTATTTGTCCTTCTCAGTAAGAAACCACCGGTCGGACAATCGGCCTATGGTGCCCTTGAGTTGCGGGCAGGAAAGCTGATTTTTTCTGGGGAGCCGGTTACGGATCTTTCGGCCCTGATTGCGGCGTGTCTGACAGCAGAAAAATGATTTTATCCGGAACACGATTCCGGTCTGTAAAAGGAGTTGTTACCTCATGAAAATGGAACTGATTTACCCCCGTTGGCCAAAGCTTGATCGGCAGACCGAATTCCATCTGCCGCCCCATGGTCCGGTTGTTTTTGCAGCCGCATTGCCCGACGATGTTGACGTCAACTTCACCGATGAAAATCTGCAAACGGTCAATTTTGACGTCAGTTGTGATCTGGTGGCAATTTCGACCATGCTCAGTTCTCAGTTGCCGCGTGCGTTTGAAATTGCCAGAGAATTTCGTGAGCGGGGTCATACCGTTATCTTCGGCGGGATTGCCACAATGCTCCATTCCGAAGAGGTCAAGCAGCATGCCGATTCGGTATTTCTCGGGGAAGTCGAAGGTCGCCTGGAACAGGTGATGGACGATTTTAAGCGGGGTGAATTGAAGCCGGTTTATAACTATATGCAGCAGCACCCTGACATTAATCTGGTCGGAACAGCGCGGCGCGATATTCTCGACCGTTCCCTTTACAAC
>JAMOPE010000321.1 GCA_027064785.1 Geobacteraceae bacterium | reverse complement strand
AGTAAGCACGACTATCGTGAACAATGGCAGAAATTTGCGGCATATATTGGCGCTGGTACAACGTTGTCTGAACTGCAGACATCAATCCTTGATATGTGTTGTGAGCCGTTGGCGTGTCGTGGTGGGGCTTTTTACCTCCGCGATTTTGAGAGTGGGGATTTCATTTTCACTGAGGCTTTCAATTTTCGTCGCGACTGGCGACCTTTTCCTGCTGCTGACCCTTTGATTGTAAAGCTGCGACGCTGTGACTGGATTATCAATTTAAGTGAAGATCTCCCGGAACTGAGAGACTCCTTAGTTGAATCACTGGCGGCTGATGGTGCTTTTTTGATCATTCCGCTGTTTTTTGATGAAGAACTCGAAGGGTTTATTGTTCTTGCGCAGCAAATTGATCCCAATGAGGAGTTAACGTACGAAGATTATGATCTGCTGAAAATGCTGGCCCGTCAGTCGATTGCAACTGTCCAGGGCTTACGATTGTCAGAACAGCTTTCAACGGCGAGAGAGCTTGCTGCGATAGGGAAGGTTTCAACCTTTGTTCTTCATGATCTGAAAAATCAGGTTTCCGGCTTGTCGCTTATGCTGGATAATGCCAGAGATTATATCGATGATCCTGATTTTCAGGAAGACATGCTTGAGACTGTTGGGAATACGGTCAAAAACATGAAAGGGTTGATTGCGCGCCTGAAAAATGTCAAAGAAAAACCTGAATTGGTGATTGCCACTGCGGATCTTGATAAAATTGTTAATGATGCGGTTGAGACGGCTGCTTCCCCGTTTGAGGTCAGTGGAGAATCGATTCGAGTTGCAGTTGATGAAGAAGAGATTTATAAAGTGATATTAAATCTGCTGGTTAATGCTGTGGAAGCAACAGCGCAGGGTCGTGCAGTTCGGGTGACTTATGGCCGACGTGAACATTATGCGTTTGTTGAGGTAAAAGATTTCGGTTGTGGTATGAGCCCCGAATTTATGGATGAAAAGCTCTTTAAGCCGTTTGAAACGACGAAAAAACACGGTTTTGGTATTGGTCTCTATCAATGCAAGCAGATTGTTGAATCTCACGGTGGAACTATTGACGTGAGAAGTCAGGAAGGTGTCGGGACTACATTTATCCTCCATCTGCCTTTAGCGTCCTAATTGAATGGAATAACTCTGAATGGGGTATCTTTTGGAAAAATTGCTAATAGTTGATGACAGCGGTGAAATCAGAAAACAACTGAAATGGGGATTGGCAAAGAACTACAAGATTCTACTGGCTGAGTCAGTCGATGAAGCTCTTAAACTGTTTAAACAGCATAAGCCAAAAGTTGTGACCCTCGATTTAGGTCTTCCTCCCGATATTGATGGTGCTTCTGAAGGCTTGCGCTGCCTTGAAAAAATACTGCAGCAACAGCCGACAACCAAGGTCATTGTCCTTTCCGGAAATGAGGATCATGCTAACGCTCTGACGGCTGTCGATATGGGTGCGTATGATTATTATCACAAACCGATCAATCTGGACGAACTGAAAATTATCCTTTCCAGAGCATTTCATGTTGCCAGCCTTGAAGAAGAGAACCGCCGCTTGCAACAATCGACCGGCCAGGACGGGGACAAAGGCTACAGTGGTATTTTCGGCCAATGTTCGCAGATGCAGCAGGTGTTTGCGATGATCAAAAAAGTTGCATCGATCGATGTTCCGATTTTGATTCTTGGTGAAAGTGGTACCGGAAAAGA
>JAMOPE010000320.1 GCA_027064785.1 Geobacteraceae bacterium | reverse complement strand
AGGCGCGTTTTGATGAACGGGTTCTGGCAGTGCTGCTGCCGACCGACTATCTGTCGCGGTCTTACTCCGATTCAAAGGGCAGAAAATTATCCTTGTATATCGGTTTTCATAATGGTGGTCCGAAAAGTGGGCCAATCCATTCGCCGAAACAGTGTCTCCCCGGGAGTGGTTGGAATCGTTTGACCGAGGAGGTTCGTCATGTTGAGTTGAATGGTGAGGAAATCCCTTATGTGAGTGCTATCTATCAGAAAGATTCACAAAAACAACTGTTCCTTTACTGGTTTCAGGTCCGCGATCAGATTTTGACCAATGAGTATGCGTTGAAGTTGGCGATGGTTAGAAATTCGGTGCTGAGTAACCGACGCGATTCGGCTTTTATTCGTTTATCGGTGATGGCAACAGACAGCATTGAAGAGGCAACTGAAGTTGGGGAGCAATTTATTCGTGATTTTTACCCGGCGATACGTGAAGCTCTGCCCAGGTGAAAATTCTTTTTCACTGCAGATGAATGCAGATTTACACAGATGGAGTATTTAAATCCCTGACAGGATAAAATCTGATAAAAGGTTTGGCTTTTAGAATCAGTGTTTATCTGTGGATAATAAAAAGTATTTGATTTACTATTTTTTCGACACTTCTCTATGGAGATAAAAGATGAATCTTACAATTATTGGTACCGGTTATGTCGGTCTCGTCAGCGGCGCCTGCTTTGCCGAGATGGGAAATCATGTTACTTGTGTTGATGTTGATCAGGCTAAAATTGATGGTCTGAATCAAGGAAAATTACCAATCTATGAGCCTGGTCTTGAAGCTCTGGTTCTGAGGAACCACGCTGAAGGCCGCTTAAATTTTACGAGCCGCCTTGCTAAAGCATGTGAATCTTCAAACCTCTTTTTTATTGCTGTCGGGACTCCTCCGGGAGAAGACGGTTCTGCAGATCTCCAATATGTTCTGGCTGTTGCACGTGAAATTGGCAGCCTGATTAATGATTATGCTGTGATTGTCGATAAATCGACGGTTCCGGTTGGAACGGCTGATTTGGTTCAAGCTGCGGTTCAGGAGGAACTGGAGAAGCGGCACTTGAACCTAGCATTTGATGTCGTTAGTAATCCGGAGTTCTTGAAAGAGGGTGCCGCAATTGATGATTTCATGAAGCCAGATCGTGTTGTCATCGGGACCGAGAGTGAACGTGCCCAATCATTGATGCGCCAGCTGTATGCACCGTTTAATCGAAACCATGAACGGACAATTTTTATGGGTGTCCGTGATGCGGAAATGACCAAATATGCGGCTAACTCGATGCTGGCAACAAAAATCTCATTTATCAATGAAATTTCCAATTTGTGCGAGTTGATGGGAGTTGATGTTGAGAATGTCCGGCGGGGGATTGGTTCGGACGGTCGAATCGGGTTCTCGTTTATCTATCCCGGTTGTGGCTATGGCGGGTCGTGTTTTCCAAAAGATGTCCAAGCTCTTATCCGTATGGCGCAAGGCGTCGATTATGAGCCTGAATTGCTGTTATCAGTTGAAAAGCGCAATCAACAGCAAAAGCATTGGTTCCGCCGTCAGTTGAGGACTCGGTTTGGAGAGGGTCTTTCAGGATTAACCTTTGGTGTCTGGGGATTGGCGTTTAAACCTGGAACCGATGATATGCGTGAGGCCCCGGCAAAAACATTATTAGCTGATCTGGTTGCTGCAGGAGGAAAAGCTTTGGTTTA
>JAMOPE010000319.1 GCA_027064785.1 Geobacteraceae bacterium | reverse complement strand
GGGGAGAACTTTCATTTTCTGCAATCGTTTATAATAGAAATTTTGACCATACAGTGCCATAACGGGATTGTGTCCTGTCACCCGATCTTTAACCACCATTGTTGTCACTGGTGCAACGGAGTGTTTAGCAAATAACATATCGTGACCGACACATAAACCGACGATGATATTCATATCGGTACCGTGTTCTGCCAGAATCTGCGCCTGAGCAATCGGGTTACACGCGGGCTCGAAGGTGTGGGGACGAATTTTTTCTTCTTCCTTCACCCCGACATCCAGCTTATCGATACTCCCCGATTTACAACAGATGCTGTAGGACTCAAAGCCCTGCGCCTTGAGAATCAGATCAAGCTGGCGTGTCTCTTCCAGCAAACCGATACAAGTGGCAATCCCGATTTTTTTCCATCCCATCAACCGCGCAAGAGCGATCGTATCTTCAACACGGGTCCAGCGGGCACAAACAGCGTCTGAACCTTCAACGGTTTCGTAACACAGCCCTTCAACGACCGAGGCAACCTTTGCCAGCCGCGCATCTTCCCCCTCGCCTTTGAGGTGGGAAAATGTCTCATCGACAATCTCCCCGTAATTCTCGCTCGGACAGTTACCGGGGCGGTGCGGACGCCCCTCCGGCTCACTCCAGCAGTTCGTTGTTCCTTTGGTTCTCCATATACTGCTGCAGTTTCCACAGCTGACGGTTTTGTTCTTATCGTTATCACTCACAAATTTACTCCTTACATATTACGGCGGTAACGACCACCAACCTCAAACAAAGCCTGAGTGATCTGGCCAAGGGATGCGTACTGAACCGTATCCATCAGTTCATCAAAGACGTTGCCATCCGAAACGACAACTTCTTTCAATTTTTCAAGAGCAACGGCTGCTTCCTCTTTGTGCTTTTCCTGGAAAGCGCGCAGATTATTCACCTGCTGTTCCTTCTCTGCCGGAGTCGCCCGTGCCAGTTCGCCGGGAATCTCGTAGCCATCTTCTCCGGCATGCGGATTGCGGAAAGTATTGACACCAATAATCGGCAGATCACCACTATGCTTCTTGTGCTCATAGAGCATCGATTCATCCTGAATCTTACTGCGCTGATATTGCGTTTCCATCGCACCGAGGACACCGCCACGGTGATCAAGATTCTCAAATTCCATCATCACTGCTTCTTCGACTAGATCGGTCAACTCCTCCATAATGAACGATCCCTGCACCGGATTCTCATTACGTGTCAGACCGAATTCCTTACTGATAATCATCTGGATCGCCATTGCCCGCCGAACCGACTCTTCGGTCGGTGTCGTCACTGCTTCATCATAGGCGTTGGTATGCAGCGAATTACAGTTGTCATAAATTGCAATCAGAGCCTGCAAAGTGGTGCGGATGTCATTGAAATCCATCTCCTGAGCATGAAGCGATCGACCGGAGGTCTGAATATGGTATTTCAGCTTCTGACTCCGCTCACTCGCCCCGTACTTCTCACGCATTGTGACCGACCAGATTCGCCGGGCAACCCGCCCGATCACCGAATATTCGGGGTCAAGACCATTACTAAAGAAGAACGATAAGTTTGGCGCAAAGTCATCAATATTCATCCCGCGGGACAGATAATATTCGACATAGGTAAAGCCGTTAGACATTGTCAACGCCAGTTGAGTGATCGGGTTTGCTCCCGCCTCGGCAATATGGTAGCCACTGATCGAAACAGAATAGTAATTACGCACC
>JAMOPE010000318.1 GCA_027064785.1 Geobacteraceae bacterium | reverse complement strand
CCAGATCAAGTGTCTGCTGAAAATCCTCTTCAGTTTCACCGGGGAAACCGACGATAATATCGGTCGTCAAACGAATTTCGGGGCAAACCTGCTTCAGTTTTTCAACTTTAGCCAGATACTCGGCACGATTGTAACCCCGGTTCATCAATTCAAGAATCCGGTCCGACCCACATTGAAATGGCAGGTGGATATGTTTACACAATTTATCCAGTGACGCAAAACAATCGATCAACTCGTCGGTCATATCTTTGGGATGTGACGTTGCAAAACGGAGTCGCTGCAATCCGTCGATCTGATTCATCTGCTCCAGCAACTGTGGAAACGAAAGTTCGCCTGCATCTTTATTGCCATAGGAGTTAACATTCTGCCCTAGCAGCGTGATTTCGCACACACCCTGAGCGATCAACCCTTTCACTTCGTCAATCACTTCGCGACTGGGGCGACTGATCTCGCGACCACGAACATGTGGGACAATGCAGTAGGAACAGAAATTGTCACACCCCTGCATCACCGTAACAAAGCGGGTCACACTCTCCTGAGATGTTCGTTCCGGGAAGAGATTGAGACGCGTCTCACGGTCTTGAAATTCGGTGACACAACCGCGTTGACGTTTTTCTTCAACCCGCTGAACCAGTTCAGGAAGGCGGTGAATATTGTGGGTTCCGAAGACCAGATCAAGGAAGGCAACCTTATCGAGCATCTTCTCTCCTTCCTGCTGAGCCACACAACCACCGACACCGATAATTAAATCGGGACGCTGATCTTTGATCGGCTTGAAGCGACCAAGGTGACCATAAACCTTACGTTCCGCTTTATCACGGACCGAGCAGGTATTAAGGAGAATCAGATCGGCCTGTTCAGCCGAATCGACCTGTGAATAGCCGATATTTTTCAAAAGTGCCGCAATCTGTTCAGAATCGACAACGTTCATCTGGCAACCAAAGGTTTCCAGGTAAAATGCTTTACTCATTTATCACCATTTCTATCAAGTTACCGAAAATTGGGCATCATAACGATGTGATCGGCGACGAGTCAAACAGAATCAGCGCCAGCAGCACTGCCTTTCAACTGTTGTAAAAACAATTCAGGATGTTCAAGACATTCAAGGACAATCGCCGGTTTATTACGAAAGATAAGTCGTAAACTCACCAACTGTTTTCCATATTTTTTCTGTTTATACTGCTTATAATCAGCAAGATCAAAAACCAGAGTTTTCTGATCGAATAGCCGGTTTTTTATCAGCAACCGTTGATCGGTCAAGGCGTAAAAAATTTTCTCCCAGCGCAGTCGCGCAAAAATCAGTTGTCCAGGCCCGACAAAAAACGCAGCGACTGCCAACAACAACGGCGCAATCAGCAATATTGAGGGGACCTCCCCAGCCTTGACCAACTGCATTCCAACCATCAACCAGAAGCTGCTGGCAAAAAAGATGACTGTACCAATCAGGGCCTGTAACCAATGGCGAAAAGTATAACACCGCGGTGCCGGACGCCCCTGCCAAAGCAGGGTTTCATCATCGTTGAGTGCCCAGAGGGACTGACTATGTTCCATTTTCCATACTCCTCTTTTAATCTTGCATCCTATTGGTGCAACAATTATTCTGAAATTTCTGAAATAAATCACCATGCACTGAAAGTGCATGGGTTTGAGTCGGGACTGAAAGTCCCTAATAACCAAAATCTTTCCCTCTCCCTCGGGGAGAGGGTGGCGCAAAGCGTC
>JAMOPE010000317.1 GCA_027064785.1 Geobacteraceae bacterium | reverse complement strand
GCAGATATTCTCACTTAATCGATACCGATCTCCTGCCGGGGTGAAAAATTCAGCCAGCAGTTCCGGAGGAACATCCCGCACCCGCTCTGCTGAAAACAACCCCTGCTTCGCCCTCGCCAACGCTGCGGAACTTAAATCGGTGGCAACAATCGCAAGATGATCGCAGCGCTGACGTTGCGTGTGGCAGAGAAGTGCGACCGAAAAAGGCTCTTCACCATTCGCGCAGCCAAGACTCCAAATCCTCATTTTTTTCCCAAGCTGTCGCGTTGTCGCAAACAGATCGGGAAGAATTTTTTTAGCGAGAACCGCATAAACACTTGGATTCCGGAAAAATTCCGAGACATGGATACTTAACGTCGTCAGAAGTTGTTCCTGTTCACTCTCACTCTCACGCAACAATTCGACATAACCGTCAGGATCATTCTTCCCGGCAGTTCTAACCCGCATGGCCAGTCGGCGTTTGATACACAGAGCTTTATAACCATTCAGATTAAAATTTTGCTGTTCACGCAGGATCTCGGCTATCTGCTGATAAATGTCATCCGATAGATCTTTTCCGACAAAGGGTGTCGTTTCGATAATTCGATCTTTGTTTTTGGCGTCTGCCTCACGACAGTCGGGAACATCAATCGCAACAGTTACCGAAGAATCAGGCAAAATGGTCAAACCCATCCCGCTGGCAATGATAAAGGTCTCCGTCAGACTGTAAGATCCGTATTCCTTCTGCAGATGTCACCGTTCCGACCCGTGTCACCGGACAAATCCGCCCCAACTGTCCGGCGAGGTCTTTCAATGGTGAGCTGAAAACAAGTTCATAGTCTTCACCACCGGCCAATGCAAGGTCAATCAGGGTGGGATCGCCCGCTAAGGCCTGCCGAAAAGCATCGGAAAGGGGGAGTTGACTCACTTCCAGATCAACGCCGACGTTTGATGCTTTAAGGATATGGCCCAGGTCGGCAAGCAGCCCGTCTGATACATCAAGCATTGCTGTTGCAAACTGACGTTGTGCGAGAATCCGCCCTAAACCGACCCGCGGTGTTGGAGTATGAAAGCGTTCGGCAAGAAAAGGGTCGGGCTGCCGGCCCGCCTGTAACATATGCAGAGCGAGGGCACTGTCTCCCAAGGTTCCTGAAACATAAACCGCATCACCGCAACTGGCCCCCTGACGGCAGATAGCGTCACCGGTCGGGACAACACCCTGCACCGTGACTGAAATCATTAATCCACCGGGAGAACCGCAAGTATCACCCCCGGCTAAAACGGCACCGTAACGTTTTGCTTCTTCGACAAAGCCCGAAACAAACTCTTCTATCTCTTTGAGAGCGATATTCGCGGGGCGTCCCAGCCCGAGAAATAGTGATTGAGGTTTACCACCCATCGCAGCGATATCACTGATGTTGACCGCTGCCGCTTTACGACCGAGGTCAAACATACTGCTCCATTGGTGCTGGAAGTGGACTCCTTCAATCAACAGGTCAGTACTGGTCAGCAGATCGTGGTCACTGTGCTGCCGCTCGATGGAACAATCATCGCCAATTCCCAGTGTCAGGTGCGAACCACGCCCTGCCTGTTGCTGAATCCAGTCGATGAAAGCAAATTCTCCACTGCTTTGATTTTTATTAGACATTTATGAAATCACCCATTATTAATTTTTAGATACTAATTATTATTTTTCTTTCACTTTAAGTCAAGCAAAGGGTGACGTTTGCGACAAAAAAAGGGCGCTCGACTCAATGTCGACCGCCCTTTTCCATTTTTCTTTATTTTAAACTATTTCGATTAAACCTGAGGACCAGCCTTGGTGAAGTCGAAATCGTCATTATCAACCATATACTTCTTGAAGTTTTCGACAAACATTCCAGCCAATTTCTTGGCCGTTTGATCAAAGTTATCCTTGTCGGGCCAAGCATTGCGCGGGTTAAGTAACTGGGTTTCAACCCCAGCCAGTTGCTTCGGAATACTCAGCTTGAAAAATTGAGTCTGCTCAAAGTCAACATCTTTGATACTGCCGTCGAGGATCGCATTAACACAGGCACGGGTTGCTTTGATACTCATCCGTTTGCCGACACCATAGCCACCACCAGCCCAGCCAGTATTCACCAGGAAAGCGTTGACGTTATACTTGTCCATCTTCTCTCCCAGCAATTTAGCATAAACTGTCGGGTGCAGCGGCAGGAAAGCCTCACCGAAGCAGGCAGAGAAAGCAGCTTGCGGTTCAGTAATTCCACGCTCGGTTCCGGCAACCTTAGCAGTGTAACCGGAAAGGAAGTAATACATCGCCTGCTCTTTGGTCAGCTTGGAAACGGGAGGAAGAACCCCGAAAGCGTCGCAGGTGAGGAAAATTATATTCTGTGGATGAGCGGCTCTCAGGCTGGGCTCATGGTTGTCAATATGTTCGATGGGATAGGAAACCCGAGTATTTTCAGTTTTGGAGCTATCGGTGTAATCGATATTGCCATCTTCATCAGCAACAACATTTTCAAGCAGGGCATTACGACGAATCGCATTGAAGATTTCAGGCTCACTCTCAGCTGAGAGATCGATCGTTTTAGCGTAGCAACCGCCTTCGAAGTTGAAGACGCCGTCATCATCCCAACCGTGCTCATCATCACCGATCAGCTTCCGTTTGGCATCGGTCGACAGGGTCGTCTTGCCGGTTCCCGACAGACCGAAGAACAGGCAAACATCGCCATCTTTACCAACATTGGCGCTGCAATGCATCGACAGAATTTTTTCCAGTGGCAGCCAGTAGTTCATCATGGTGAAAATCCCTTTTTTCATCTCACCGCCGTACCAGGTCCCACCAATAATTGCGACATTCTTTTCGATATTGAAAATAACAAAAACGTCAGAGTTCAGCCCCATCTCCTGCCATTTTTTGTTGGTCAGCCGCGCTGCATTATAAACGGTGAAATCGGGAGCAAACCCTTCCAACTCTGACTCTTCGGGGCGAATAAACATATTTTTGATAAAATGAGCCTGCCAGGCAATCTCGGTAATAAAGCGAATTTTACGCGTCGTTTTGGGGTTGGCACCACTGAAACCATCGGCGACATAAACATCTTTTCCCGACAGGTAACCGGTGACTTCGGCATAGAGCTCATCGAAGATTTCCGCACTGACCGGCTGATTGATATTGCCCCAGGCGATATTTTTTTGCGATGGGTCTTGCTGTACAAAATATTTGTCTTTGGGAGAACGACCGGTAAACTTGCCGGTATCGACCATCATCGTTCCATTGGCTGACAACTTTCCTTCGTTGTTTTTGACTTCGTGGTCGAACAACTCATCGTAACTGAGATTACGATAGATTTTGCCAACTCTTTTCAGCCCTAATTCTGCCGCGGTTAAATCACTCATCTGTGCCCCACTTTCTGTGTAGTTGGAGTTACTATCCCATCAAGGTAATGAAAAATACGCTTTTGGTCAGCTTTTAATCAAGCGATCGTAAACGGCCGAACTATAGCCTAAACCTGTGCTGCAATCAAGCGGCTGAAACACAAATATTCAGGCTGCAAATTCCTGTCACAACCTGAATCAAATCAACACCCGGCAAGACTCCAGCTATAAGTATTTCGAATCTCCCAACCGACCTTCCCCTTTATCCCCATATTTTGGGTGCATCAAAGGGGAAGGGGAAATTTCGTCACACCAGAGTGTTTAGTGCGCAAAGAGGAGAACCAAAAACCTATTTATCCAAAACATTCCGAATTAGCGGTAACAGCTTATTCTGATCGAGCGGTTTTAAACAGAAGCCCGCAGCCCCAATCTCTAGACTACGTTCCAGTGACATCTTACTGCTGTAGCCGGTACAAAGAATGATCGGAATGTCGGGGCTGATTTTTAAAATTTCCAGAATCAGTGCCTCTCCCGTCAGCCCCGGCATGGTCTGGTCGGTTATCACCAGATCAAAAAAATCGGGATTTGCAGTAAACAGTTTCAACGCCTCGAGGCTACTGGTCATTCTGGTAACGCGATACCCCTTTTGGCTGAGGATCTCATCCCAAACCTGTACTAACAGCTCTTCGTCATCAACAAAAAGGATCTTTTCTGTTCCCCCGCTTAAAGACGGTTCATCGGCCGCGGTATCCTCGCGGGGAGAGCTCCGGCGCTCAATAATCGGGAAGTAAAGCTCAAAAGTGGTCCCCGCACCAGGCTGGCTTTTGACCCTGATCACACCACCATGTTGCGAAACGATCCCTTGGACTGTTGATAATCCCATGCCGGTCCCTTCTCCGACCGCCTTGGTAGTAAAGAAAGGATCGAAAATTTTATCGCGAATTTCTTCAGGAATCCCGTGCCCCGTGTCACGAACACAAACCTTGGCAAAACATCCGGGAGAGATATCATCGTGCGCTGAGATATCACCCGGAAGAAGCTCTACCCCCTCCAGCGAAATCTCCAGCTCACCCGCTTCTGCCATGGCGTGAACCGCATTCGTACACAGGTTGAGTAAAACTTCCTGGAGTTGAGACGCATCGGCATGGATAGAGAGGTTGCGGTTTTCAGGATCGACCACACACTCCAGCTTAACCGTCGCCGGGATTGTCGCCAGCAGCAGAGTGGAAGTTTCTTCGATAATATCTGCCAGCTTGATCGCTGTTTTAGCGTGAGACCCCTGACGGCTATATGAAAGGATATTTTGGATTAAATCCCGCGCCCGCAAAACGGCAGTTCTGGCATTTTCAAGGTAGCTGTCAACAGCGTCTGGGTGTTCCGACAGCCGCATCCTGGCTAAATCGATATTCCCCAGGATAATTGCAAGATTATTGTTAAAATTGTGTGCCATCCCCCCCGCCATGGCCCCAACCGTCTCCATTTTGAACTTCTGCCGAAGTTGCTCTTTCAGCTCAACTTCACGGGTCACGTCGCGCTTCACCGCAATATAATTAACCGTGCGACCAGAGCTGTCAAAAACCGGAGAAATGGTGGCATCCTCAATATAGAGTGAACCATCTTTCTTTTGATTGTGAAACCGACCATGCCAGACATTACCTGCGGCTAAAGTCTGCCACAGCTCAACAAAAACCGCCTGATCGGTCTGACCACTTTGTAATATCCGCGGGTTTTGTCCAATTGCTTCAGCTGCCGAGTAGCCCGTTATTTGTTCATACGCCGGGTTAACGTACTGGATATCGCCCCGAAGGTTGGTCACCACAACCGCTTCACTCATCTGGTTAATCGCCTGAAACAATTGCCGCTGCTCATCCTGTAATTGTTTTAATTCCGTGATGTCGTGAGCACTAACAGCAACACCTGAGAGACCATCGGCCTCGTCTTTATGAGGGGAGTAGGCCACATCCATATATCTACGCCCCTTCCCGGCAAAGTCAAACCAGGCCTGATAACGCACCACTTCACCTGCCAAGGTCCTGTCGATTTTTTCTTTGATGGTTTCCTCAAAAACAGCTGTTCCCATAATATCTGGAATAGAATGACCGACCAGTTCAGCAACTGTTTTCGAGTGCGCAGCCAGATAAGCTTGATTGACCGCCCGATATACATAGTTGTGATCGATATAGGCCATATGATCTTCAGTCGCCGAGATAATATATTCATACCTGCACAATACTTCTTCCCGACGTTTTTTTTCTGTGATGTCACGCCCAATGGCCAGAACCCCGAAGATTTCGCCATTGCCGTCAGTTAAAATCTGGTTGTCCCATTCAATCTCGAAAAGTTCGCCGGTTTTAGCGATAATCGGATTGACCTGGCCATGGATATTTCGCTCAGCAACAACCCGCTTAAAAACTTCACGAATAGCGGTATGATCTTTTTCGGGCAAGAAGGTGTCAAACCAATCCAGCCCTTTGACTTCTTCCAGTGAATATCCACAAAGCCGCTCCATGTAAGGATTGAAGCTGACAATTTTCCCCTCTTTATCGAGAACAAGAATGATCATTTGTGCCGTTTCAATTATGCCGCTGGAAAAAGCTCTTTCCTCCTCAAGGCGTTTCTGCACCGATTTAAGTTGTAGATTTTTCTTTGAAAGAAAGACAACGGCAGCAATGGACAAGATAAAGCCCAGTGCTATCCAGACAATCCATTCCCTTAATTGAGCCCAGGGAATCCCCGGCGGCGGGGTATAAAGAAAATCTTTGGAGAGATAAAAATCAGGAGAGGCCAGCCCTAGCGCGATCAGGTAGTGGTTAATCTTGCCCCAACGCAGCAAATCCATGTCGCCGATTGCAACCTGGTCGGCAGCAATTAATTTTATTGTCTCGGTCGCCTCATACTGCAAAGCGGCAACTGGTTTCGGGCATTTATATTTTGACTGGATCAGCGTAATCGCTTCGTCGGGATGGGCAATTGCGTATTCCCAGCCCCGTAGCGAAGCCTGGCGAAATTTCTCTGTAACTTGGGGATATTTCTGAACAAACCCTTCTACCGTAAACAGGGTGTCACCATAAAAATCGAGTCCGTAGTCTTGTGGATCAATGATATTAACTTTATACCCCTGAGCCTGCAATTGATAAGGCTCATTACTGCGATAGGCATTGAAAACATCGGTCTGCCCGTTGAGTAGCGAAGTGCAATCGAAGCTGGTGCCCAGACGTTCTATTTTATCAAAGAGCTTTTCTTGATGAAGCAAAGCTATCAGCTCAAGACTCTGAAAGCCGGGCGACAGCATCACTTTTTTGCCAATAAAATCAACCGGTTTACTAATCCCCGCCGATTCAAGGCTTAAAAAAACGGAAGGAGAATGCTGGAATATCACGGCAACAGCGACAACCGGTTTTCCCAAACTGCGTTCAGCCACCAAGCCGCTCCCGCTGACCCCGAAATCGGCTCGCCCGGAGAGAACTTCTTCAACCGGATTTGGTCCCACGGAGACATCGCGGATATCAACTTCCAAATCGGCAGCGGCATAATAGCCCTTTTCCTGGGCCATGTAATATCCGGCAAATTGAAACTGATGATGCCAGGGTAGCTGTAAAATCACTTTTTGTGCAGCGGCAGGCTGTGCAGCAAGCAAAAGGGGCAGACTCGCCAGCAACAGCCGCAATGTTGTCAAAAATGGTCGTTTCATCAACTTTCTCAACTATCTCCCCCCACACATTGCTGGTGGCTCTTTTTAGTAACACTGAAAAACCTTGGAACAATTTTCATGCAGATCGTACCGGCAACAGGACACCTCCGCTTTTTGACAAGTTTTTATCTGGAGCACTTAGCCTTTTTTCTCATCTAATACCCGTCTCACGGTCTGCGCCAACTCTGGCAAACCCAACGGTTTCTGCAAAAAGCCACTTGCGCCAAGTTGAACTGCTTTTTCAGCATCGATCTTGCTGCTGTGCCCGGTACAAATGATGATCGGGAGGGTTGATTTGATTTTTTTCAGCTCTATAATTAAGTCGTCACCACACAGCTCGGGCATGGTCTGATCGGTTATAACCAAATCAATGCGCTCGGAGTTTGCGATAAATAATTTCAGGGCTTCGGTACTGCTTGTCATGGCGACAACCTGATAACCCAGTTGGCTCAGAAGGGTTTCACCCAAGCTGACTAGCGGTTCTTCATCATCAATAAAAAGGATCCGCTCGATTCCACGAGGCAGTTCATTATTGGTTGAGGTTGGTGCCGTTGCGTCAGCATCAATAATGGGGAGGTAAACATCAAAGATAGTGCCTTTTCCAGGGGTGCTGCTGACTTTGATGAAACCTTCATGCTGCGCAATAATTCCCTGCACTGTCGCCAACCCCATCCCCGCACCTTCGTGTTCACCTTTCGTCGTAAAGAAGGGGTCAAAAATATTTTCAACTATTTCGGCGGGGATGCCATGACCGCTATCTTGAACACTGAGCCTAGCGTACTGCCCGGGAGCGACTTCATATTGCATGGGGATATCTTCTGTACTCAGCGCCACCAGCTCCAGCTGAAGTTTCAACTCACCTTTCTCGTCCATCGCATGGACAGCGTTATTGATCAGATTGAGCAGCACCTCTTGAAGCTGTGAAGGATCGGCCTTTATTGTTATTGACGAACTCTCGGGGCTGAATTGTCGTGTCAGCCGAATACTGGCTGGCAAAGTTGCCTGCAGCAACGTTATCGTTTCGTCAACAATGGGGAGTAAGGGCGTTAATACTTTGTTGTGTTCACCCCCGCGACCGTAGGTAATGATTTTCTGAATAAGGTCGCGTGAACGTTCGATGGCGATCTGGGCATTTTGCAACATCTTGTTGATTTCAGGGTTTTCCACTTTAAGGTTTGCAAGTTGAACATTGCCAAGAATTATGGAGAGATTATTGTTGAAGTTATGAGCCATCCCTTCCGCCATGTAGCCGATAGCTTCCATTTTGTGTTTCTGCCGCAGCTGCTCTTCCAGTTTGCGCTGCTCGGCTTCGGCAAGAACGCTTTCGGTAATATCCTGAACTGTTCCGAGTGAGCGAATGGCTTTCCCGGTATCAGTATAAAAGGTTTCACAGCACACTCTAACGTATTTCAGGGTGCCGTCTGACAGGAGCAGGCGATGCACAATATTGTAGGGCTTTTTCTCCCTGAGAGAGTTCTGATAGGCACGATCGACCAACTCTCGATCTTCGGGATGGATCTTCGCTAAAAAACCTTCATATGTCCCGAGGAACTGCTGTGGCTCAAGGTTAAAGATTCGATATACTTCGTCAGACCACGACAGCGTATTCGTGGTCAGATCAAGCTCCCAACTCCCGATTTTTGCGATTCTTTGCGCTTCATTCAATCGCTTATTGCTATTTTGCAAGGCCCTTTCTGCTTGCTTGCGCTTCTCAATTTCAAGAGCATATTCCTCTTTTGTTGCCATCGTCTTGGCTAAACTCTCCGACATGGAGTTAAGTGCTCTGGCAACATCCCCGAATTCATCCCGGGTTGAGGCATTGAGTCTGACATTAAAATTTCCGCTGCCAACCTTTGCTGCTGCCGCAGAAAATTCTGCCAGTGGAGCTGAAATTCGTCGACCTATCCACAGAGCGATCGCTGCCAGAACAATAATCATGAACAAACTCAGCAGATAAAAATAGCGTGCTGATTGTTGCGACAAGTGCAGAGCACTACCCTGACTCTCAGTCACCACAATGTGCCAACCTTCCCCCTTATTCCCATTGTGCTGAGTGATCGATTGCCGATTCCCGCCAAAAGAGATCTGTTTTGTGCCGTGACTGAGCAAAACAGGAGAAAAACCGGAAAAAGATGGAACTGCTCCAGCATCAAATGAG